>NZ_QFFX01000034.1:0-29858 GCF_023522295.1 Prevotella sp. TCVGH
CGTGCTTCAATGGTACTCGGCACACCGGGGTCGGGTAAGTCCTACGCTATCGTAAACAACTACATCAAGCAGCAGATAGAGAAAGGCTTTGCCATGTACATCTACGACTATAAATTTCCCGACCTTTCTGAGATTGCTTATAATCACCTGCTTCATCACTTGGATGCCTATAAGGTAAAGCCGCAGTTCTATGTAATCAACTTCGATGATCCAAGAAAGTCACATCGATGCAATCCTATCAATCCTGCCTTTATGACGGACATATCCGATGCCTATGAGAGTGCCTACACCATCATGCTCAATCTGAATCGCTCGTGGATACAAAAGCAGGGAGACTTCTTTGTGGAGTCACCTATTATCTTGCTCGCCGCCATCATTTGGTTTCTGAAAATCTATGAGAATGGGAAGTATTGTACCTTTCCGCACGCCATTGAGTTTTTGAACCGTCCATACGCACAGATATTCCCGATCCTCACGTCCTACGATGAGCTTGCCAACTACCTTTCGCCCTTTATGGATGCTTGGGAAGGAGGCGCACAAGACCAGTTACAGGGACAGATAGCCAGTGCCAAAATACCACTATCCCGTATGATTTCACCAGCCCTTTATTGGGTAATGACGGGTGACGACTTCTCGCTCGACATCAACAATCCCAATGAGCCGAAAGTGCTTGTTGTGGGGAACAATCCCGACCGCCAGAATATCTATTCGGCGGCACTCGGTTTGTATAACAGTCGTATAGTGAAGCTCATCAACAAGAAGAAGCAACTCAAGTCCTCAGTGATTATCGATGAGTTGCCGACGATTTATTTCCGTGGGTTGGATAACCTAATCGCTACCGCTCGAAGCAATAAGGTGGCGGTTTGTTTGGGCTTTCAGGACTTCTCACAGCTTACCCGTGATTATGGCGACAAGGAAAGCAAGGTAATACAAAACACTGTGGGCAACGTGTTCAGTGGGCAAGTGGTAGGCGAAACTGCTAAAACACTCTCCGAACGTTTCGGTAAGGTGCTTCAGCAACGTCAGTCTATGACCATCAACCGCAACGACAAATCTACCTCCATTTCCACGCAAATGGACAGCCTTATCCCTGCATCAAAAATCAGCAATCTCACGCAAGGTATGTTCGTGGGTGCGGTGTCCGATAACTTCGATGAACGTATTGACCAGAAGATTTTCCATGCGGAAATAGTCGTGGATAGTGCCAAGGTTTCTGCTGAGATGAAAGCCTATCAGCCCATACCCGTGATAGCAAACTTGATAAACGAAGATGGCTCCGACAATCTCAAAGAGACTATTGAAGCCAACTATCATAAGGTAAAGCAGGAGATATTATCTCTGGTAGCTTCTGAAATTGAACGAATCAAGAATGATCCAAACAAGTGCAATCTTATTAAAGTTAAAGAGGGATAATTTCGTTAAACAATTGCCCTTATGTGATTACTTTGTGCAATTTCAAAAATAGTGGCATTGTAAATACAACAGAAATTATGGAAAATAGTAATCCACTAATTGAACCTACTGCAAAAGAGAACCAAAATCTTTCTGTCGGTCCGTCTAATAAAAATGGTAAAAATCCAAGGATTGTTGAGAAAGCCGTCAGAAAAATAGGTATTATCTTATGATTATATGCTTTGATATATCTGCATTCATTTTTATATTCATTAATCATGTAGATGCCGTTGTTGACGGTAAGACCGCACAGAAATACCATTGCCGCAAAGCCACCCGTCCCGAATTCTATACCACTGAAATGGAAAGTAAGGAACATGCCAGTTAGAGATACTGGAATGAGCATAATTATTATCAGAGCTTTATAAAGACTCTCAAAAAGTATGGTGCATATGAAGAAAATAATTATTACCACAAGTCCGATAAGCCAATACTGTGTACCGTTGTCTTCGTAACTGCCATATGTCTTGGTGATGCATCGGAAGCCTATAGGGAACTTGGCATTGAACCCTTCAGTGATGCCTTTGATGTATTTACAAGTGTAAGTGTATGATCCCAGTACATTGAAAGCCACGCGCAGAACATATTCCTGATTTTCACGGGGAATACAGTTTTTTGCCTCCCTTTTGTTTATAGACATTAAATCGGCAAGACGGATATCTCTTCCGCCAGCTTTTATAAACGAGTTTTCCAACTGCCATAAGTCGAATTTCCCGTTTTCCTTTGGTCGCAGCACATAATCCATTTTTTGCCCGTTTCCTTTTTTTCTTCCCATTTCGTGTTCCACAAGCATCGTGGACAGTGAACGGTATATATCGATGATGCCAATGCTGTCGTTGGCGAGCATATCTTTGTTGTACTCCATATAATACTCGTCTTCCTGACGTTCGTGTCCAGGCGTTTCAATGGTGATATCCTGTACTCTGTTGTTTTGCCGAAGACACTTGCACATGTCTTCTGCAAAGCGATAGAGGCGGTCGTATTCATATCCAGCAATCTCTATGCTACTGCTCCTGTATTGCTGGTCTAACGAATTGCTAAAGCCACGTTGGCTTACCCCCCATGTACTCCAATCGGCACCACCGATGGTTATTAGTTTGCCTATGACCTTGTTTTCAAGCATGTAAGGAAAAGACGTGTTCAAGTGTTCGGGGTTGAATTCAACGGTAATCTCCGCTCCCCAACCCCCTATATTCGTTTCATATCGTTTTATTTCCTTATATTGTGAAAGAAATGTCTCTATTATTTGCACCTTCTCATTGAGTTGTTTGGCTGTACCGCCCAACGGCATCTGTCCTCTTATGTGAAGTTTCATTTCCTCTGGTTCGGGGCGGTAGGTGTTAGAGTCAATTGTATCAACAAATAGATATAGCGACCAACCGAAGATACATGCTGTAGCTATTAGTATTGCAGGGCGTGCAAAGCGATTTTGGCTGAATTTGAGATAGCGGCTGTAAATCTTGTTCCATGATATGACAACCTTGATGTTGCGCGGCTTTCTGCCCTGTTTGCTGGAGTAATTCATCTTGTTTACCAATGCCGGTGCAAAAAGAGCCGACACAAGAAGTGCTGCAACGAGATTTATTATAATGATCCATGAAAAGTCGTAGAGATCATTCTTTATGTAATCAGGCAACCAAAATACTATCAATAAAGCCCCAACGGTGGTGAGCGTTGCCCCTACGACACCAAAATAAGCATTGAAGTTACGGTGATAGCTATAGTGATCGACCATAACAATGGTTGAATCGATAATCAATCCGAGCGAGACGGTGATGCCCGCCATGGAGAACGGTTGCAGGCGTATATCGAAAAGCCGGTAGCAGATGACCGCTATAAGAATATTAGCCAATAGCGTAGAGAAAATAATAAAAAGATATTTAAGGTCGCGCTTGCATACGACAACGAAGAGTAGAAGGATCAGCAACGAAATGACACTTCGTATGACAAGTGTCTTAAAATCGGAAAACTGTTCGTTTGCCTTGTCGTATGTCAGTTCATAGCTCATTTTTGTATCAACGGCTTGGCTCCTTTCCATTTCTTCCTTCACTTCTGCTGCCACACGGTTTATATTTACATCGCTTTCAGCCATTACGTTCATATAGACGGTGTTCAGTCCGTTGATGCGGAAATATGTATTGGGGTCACGGTCCTTATACTCACATCTGGCAAGGTTGTTGAGGTATATTATCTTTCCGTTGATGTCTTTTATCGGTATTGACTCCAAGAGGCTTCTCTCTCCAGCAACGGAAAGGAACAATGGCATCCGCTCCTCCGTACCCTGTTTGTCTTTTTTAATGATATCTCCAATGATGTCCTGCCTGCCTAAATAGTTGCGAATGGCCTCCTCAATGTCGTAAGAAGACAAACCGTACAGTGCCATTTGTTCAGCATTGTACGAAATCTCCATGTATTTTTCCGTTCCTCCCGACACTTCGACACTGTTGACTCCCTCGATTTTCTCAATATTCTGCTTGATGGTCCGCTCTGCAAGTTTTTTTATCTCAATGTCAGGCATAGCCGCCTTTATTCTATACGACAAAATACGTGCATCTTTATCCCTCCCCCGTCCTGTAACTATTTCACCTCCTGACAGTTCGGGGTAGGTTACTTCCTTAGGCAGTTTGTCTCTTACTTGTCGTAACAATGATGCTATCTCGAATTTTACACCCGAAACAGAAGCGTTTTTCTTCAGTTGTACGGTAACGTTCCCCGAACCGAAATTTGATACCGATGAAACAGACTCTACACCCCTTACTGAACTTACCAATCCTTCAATACGTGAAGTTACGTTCTGTTCTACCACTTTTGCCGATGCCCCCTGCCAATAATATGAAATGTTAAGAGTCTTGCCTTGTCGTGGGCGTGGCTTGTTGCTTATGTCAAGACCCGGTATGAGAGCCATACCTATAATCATAAGTATGCACACGGTAAGGAGTATGGAAAACGAATGCCTCATTAACAGATACCAGAGCGTTTTTTTGTTTTACCACGTGTTTCTTTCCATCTGTATATAATGAAATATATGAGCGGAACAAAGAACAGACTTACCATTGTGCCTGCAATCATTCCCACAACAATGGTTACTGATAGAGGGAACTGCAATGCCGCCCCCATATTGTCTTTGGTAAGAAACGGCAACAAGGCGAGAATGGTGGTGAGTGATGTCATGATGATGGGCTTCAAACGACGGTGCCCGGCTATGATTATAGACTGTAGCAGTGATATATTGCCGTTGCTCCGATATATGTGATTTATTGTGTCAACTTTCAAAATGGAGTCGTTTATAATAATGCCACTCATGACTACAAGGCCTATCATGGACATTATGTTGACAGATTCGCCCATAACCCATAGTGTAATCAACACTATGAACACGTCGATAACGATTTCTATAAGGATTATTATGGGCTGGAGAAGGCTCTCGAATTGCGACGCAAGAATGAAATACAGCAGCAGTATGGCAACGGTAAGTATAAGTGCAAGCTCCCTTATCATTTGTCTTGACTCGTAATAGTTGCCATGAAACGATGGCTTTATGCTTTTTAAGGTTCCTTGATGAAGGTGTCCAGCGTATTCTACAATTTTTTTTATGGTTTTATCCGATGCCTTTTCTATTATTACAGGATAATATTCCCCTTCATTACCGGCACTCAGACGTTTGAAGCTCTCGTCCATCGTGGCTTCCACTATGAACTCCAACGGAATGTCGACACCTTCATCGTTGCGAATGGTTTTCTGCATGATGTCGTTGGCATTGGTCTTATTCTGGCTTATTATTATCGGTATGCTTTGTTCACCATTGGCTATTTCATACACTTTACCGTTTCCGGCCAGTTCTCTCAGACGTGTGTATAGATGACGGTAAGATATGTGATATAACGCCATTTGCTCAGGATTGGCAATGTATCGGTATATTTCCTCTGTGGCAACGGGCTGTATGTCGACCTCAGGAAACATGCGTCTGATGCTGTCTGAGAATATGCGTGATTCTGCCACTGACGGTCTTCCGCCTTCTGTTTTTTGAAGTCTTATCTCAAGGTCGGGCTTGTCGGTCTGGAATATGAGGTCGTAAATGTTTCCGGAAATATTGAATTCTATTTTTGCCTTGGGATAGTTTTTCTGCACGTAAGAAGTAAAAGTACGTTCTACAGAGTCAAGCTCGTTTTTGTCGTTAGCCTTGATATAGACAACAGCTTCGTTGTTGGTTATGTCCTTGGTGTGCGAGAGTATAAATTCCTGCGTACCTGACATAGCGGTAGTCGAAATGTTTTGCTTTGCCGTACTTAATAATTCCTGCGTTCTCCGGTCGTTTTCTTCGGTCGATATGCCCGCATTCCAGTCTATGGTCATAATGGCGTCATTATGTTCGATGTCAGGCATGCGCTCTTTTTCCATGTGAGGGAATATTAGAAGTATAGCAGCTATGCAGGCAACGAAACCACCTATAGACAATTTCCCATGCCGCAAAGTCCAGCGCATGGCTGGTTCGTAAATACGCATGAGTGCTCTTTCGGGTTTCCTTTCATTGTGCTTCTCATGAAGCTTGTTTCTAAACAACGTGAAATAATATACCGGCACCACCACAGCCGCTACCAAAAGTGAAGCAAAAAGTGCTATGGTTACGCCCATAGCCTGGTCGTAGAACAATACACCGGCGGTTCCACTGAGAAATATAAGAGGGATGAATACGGAACATGTGGTAAGAACAGAACTGAGCATGGGCATGAACACCTCTCTTGTTCCTGTAATGACATCGTGTCGTTGCCTTATGTTGTCGATAACGATGATGGAATTGTCTATTATCATTCCAATGCCGAGAATAAGTCCAGACAGCGATATGATGTTTAGCGAAATGCCTAAGATGTAGAAGCAAAGCAGGGTTATGATAAGTGACAGGGGTATGGATACTATAATAAGCAATGGAATGCGCCATCCTCCATTGAATATGAATAAAATCAGGCATGCCAATACCGCACCTATGATCAGATTCCACTCTAAGTTGGTCATGGAGTAGCTTAGCAGCTCTGTCTGGTCTCTTGTAATGTTGAACTTTACGTCAGGATAGTCAGTCTGAAAACTATCGATAAGGGTGTTGATTCCCTCTTGTAAGTCAGCCATCTGTGCATCGTTCTGCTTTATTACGGCAATGGTGACGGCATTGTTGCCATTGTTTCGCACTATACCATTCCTCACGCCGCTTTTTTCAGTTATGCTGCATATGTCTTTCAGTTGCAACAATCTCCCTTCGTGACGTATGTAAATATTCTCTATGTCGTCTTTGGTAATGATTTGTGAGTCGAAGTGTATGCTGTATCTGTATATTCCACTCACTATGCTCAGTGCTTCCAATACGATGTTGTTATCGTTTATAGCTGTTTCTATGTCGTGAGACGTAATGCCAAGGGATTGCATCTTACTCATGTCAGGAACTATATCTATCTGTGTTCCCACCGTTCCGCTATAGTCCACCATTGCCGTTTGTGGCAGTTGTTCAATGCGTTTAACGATGACGTTGCGTACGAGTCTTGACAATTGTGCCATATCGTCATTGTCGGCTCCCCGTTTTGTTATGTCAATATAGAATGCCGGTATGTCCATTGCACTAGCTTTTATCACTTTTGGCCGCATCATGTCTTTGGGCATGGTATTCATGGCCCGGTCTATCTTCTCATTGACGTCTATAAACAGTAAGTCCATATCCGAACCCGGTTCAAAGGTAAGCGTGATGGTTCCGGCATCCATTCTCGTCTGCGTTTCAATCTCTTTTAATCCTGCCACTTGTGCCAGCTGGTAGCGCATGGGGGTGACCATCTTTTGTTCTATCTCAGTGGCTGATGCTCCTGGATTTGCCATCTGCACAGTGATGCGTGGAATATCGACTTCGGGCATCAATGATATGGGTATATATGCAAATAACAGTATTCCGACGGCAACTGTTGCTATCAGAATCATACTTACTGCTATTGGCCGGTGGATGAGTTGGTTGAGCATATATATATACAAATGCGGTTAAAATAAGTCTATAATGTATATGCCGGTGGCAGCATGCCTGTTATTCCTTGCCTATTCTTACTTCCGTATCGTCGGCAAGGTTCAGATTTCCTGTCGTAATCACGGTTTCACCGGCTTTTATTTCCGTACTTTTCTTTGCACAGCCGGTGATGGCATAACTTGTGAGGTTGCTGTAAGCTATGTCAACATAGGTCCACACTGCCCGTTTGCTCTTTTTATCATACACGAAGATTACATGGTAGCCATCGCGTTCCACCACAGCTTCTTTAGGGACGACAAACATATTCGGCACGGCATTTTCAACAGTAACTTTCACGTTCATGCCGTCTATGAGCTTTGTCGGGGTGTTTCTCACCCTTGCAGTTATGCTTACCATCCCCTTATCGTCAACAGTAGGATTTATCTCGGTAACAGCTCCGACATATGTTTCTTGTCCATTGGCGTACGGGGTAACCTTCACTGTCTGTCCGCGTCTTACGAATGCAAGCTCAGCTTCAAGAATCTTGAATTCCACTTCGAAGAAAGAATCGTCTATGAGAGTGGCAAACTTCATCCCTGGCTGATGGGCGCGCGCCTCAAGGTTGGCTATCCTTCCTGCAAAAGGTGCACGCAGTTCGCATTCACTAAGACTCTTTTTGGCAGTTTGTAGTTGAAACCTGGCGGTGTAATAACCAGACACGATCTCGGCACGATGGCGTATCTCTGCTGGTACCTTGTCAATCTCTCCACTGTATCCTAAGCTTATGATTTTGTCTTGTAATTCTACCCGTGCACGCTCAAGGTCGTGTTGTGCCTTTTCCAAATCAGCCAGTCTGTCACGTGTGTCAGACACACATAGTAATGCGCCCCGTGCCACACGCTGTCCATTTACCACTGCCACTCTTTGTAGTATCTCACCCTGTTTGCTGCATTGAAGTTCGGCTTTCCTTATAGCAACGAGTTTACCATTGCATAGCAGTTGCTTCTGAAAAGTCCGAAGACAGAGAGTCATGGTGTCAACTTCCACAATCGCCTGTTGCTGTTCTGGCAGAGCCGACTCCTGATCCTGCCCTGAATCTCTTTTATGCCTGCACGATGATATGACCAAGGCTAAAAGAGAGATGCATATTGCTGTTGTAACTTTATTCATGATTATTTCTGGTTCGTTATTATTTTGTCAAAATCAACATGTACGTCAGTACGGTTAACCCAGTCGTACAAAGTGGATTTCTGCAGCGTATAGTAGTCAGTCCAAAAAGATTGGAGAATGGCTATATATTGCTTGTTGGCCGACTCGAGTTCCTGCTGTGCAGTGTTAAGGTCTGTAACGGACACGGCTCCTGTTTCAAATCTCTTCCTTGTAATCTCGTATCTCTGTTCCGCAATTTCCTGTGCCCTGAGAGCATTCTTGCATTGTGAAGGTTGCGTGTTGAACTGTATTACCCTCTTTCGTAACTCTTGGATATAGTCAAGGTGTACTTGTTCGTTCTTTGTTTTTGCAAGTTCCAACTGTGCCTGTGCCATTCTGACCTTTCCCTTGCTCACTCCCCAATCGAAGATGGGCAGGGAAAGGGTAAGCCCTATGATTTCATTGTCGTTGAGGTGGCGGTAGGCTTTCAAGAAGGTATTTGCCGATTGTGTGAATCCTACTTCTCCATGCAGCGCCAGTTGCAGGCCACGCCCGGCTTTTGCCTGTGCAAGTGCCCTCTCAGCCTCAATCATCTGTTGTTTTTGTTCAAGAGAATGGGAGGAATTGGCTATTGCTTTCTGTAGGACATTCTCAACGTTCAATGATATATCGGGCACATTGTTTGGGGGGATCAGTGACGCATGTTCATAATCGGTAATACGTAAATAAGAGAAAAACTGATACAGCTTGTCATTAAGTGCCAGTTTGTTGTTGTTGGCAGCCACCTGTGCATTGATCAGTGACAGCTCTAACTGCAGCACCTCGCTTTTTGTCGTTGTACCAAGTTGCAGACGCTTGTTTGCCATGTCAAGGAGCTGTTCGCGGTCTTTTACTGTTGCAACGCTTTGTTTATAATCTGATTGTGCGGCAAGTACGTTGAAGAAAAGTCTGGAGACTTGTATTGTAATCTGCTGCATGGCAGAAATATAATTTTTCTGGGCTATTTGATATTCTATCGGTGCTGTCTTCTTATCCCATTTTAGGGAGTTGAAGGCTCTGAACGGTTGTGTATAGCTGATCCTGAGCGGCTGTGAATTGAAAGTAGTCTTATCATATGTGAACTGATTGAGACTATAAAGGTATGACTGCAGTGATACGGTTCCCCCCGTAGCGGCAATTTTCTGATTTACGGAAAGTGTGAGTTGGTTTGACAATGAATTGTTGTTGACATACGCCACTTGTCCGTCATTATAGTTTCTTACCGCCACCAAAGAATGGTCAAAATTTCCAACGCTTCCATTAAGGTTGATGGAAGGCCGTAAATCTGCCTGGAAGGAACGGAATGTCCAATACTTTGACATAAACTCCAGTTTAGCCAGCTGGGCATCATAAGAATTCTGCTGCGCTATAGATATTGCATTTGACAATGTCAGTTGTTGGGCTCTGACAGTAAGGCCAATGGACAGCATGATAAAAAGAATTTTTCTCATAGGACAATCTTTGCTTTTTGCTTCATTTCCTCTGTCGCAGGAGAAGTGATTTTCGGTTTCATTTCTATTATTCTCTTTGCCATCTTTTTCATCTTCCCTTTCTGTCCCACTGATTCATACAAAACCATAAGTTGGTACAGAGGATAGAGACGGTTCGGCATTACAGCATGTGCCTTAAAATAAGCTTGCTCTGCAAAATGGGGGAATCCCATATCTTTGTAGTTGTTTCCCTGTAGCAAATAAAACATGGGGTCATTGCTGATCAGTATCCCATTTGAGAGTATCGCATTACTGTCATTATATCTTCCCATACCCCTAAGAACCTTGGCAAATTGGAACAGAAATTGGGGATTGTCATTCTCTTTTTGCAACAGCTTGTAATAAGCATGGATAAATGCCTCATTTTGCAAACCTATAAATAGCTCCGACTCCTTGTCCGCATTTTGGCGTAACTGGACTTCCCTTGCAATGAATGTTGACATACTCACAAATACCAATCCGTATAGCATAAGCGTACCGTTTCTTTTCCAGCCTCGAAATCTTATAATCTGAATATGATGAGGAATGATTGCCGCAATCATAATGGCCATTACACGATATGGGTACAATTCGAAGGGATAGGAGAAAAGAGAGAAAGCCAGCAACGCCAGCATTGCAAAGAATAAAGATCTGCTGTAATGAAATACATTGTATAGCACAGATAGTATCACAACTATAAAAAAGGCAAGACCAAGAATGCCTTGCTCTATAAGGATTTTCAACATGTCACAAAAGGCATATTCTGAAACGTTTCCAGAAAAGAATAAAGGGTCGGAGGAATCTACTGTAAAAAGTTCAGAAACTCCTTGGGCGCAGGCATGGCGGAAGCCGCCTATCCCCGCTCCCAGCCAAGGATCATGCATCCATGCCTTCAGGCTTGCAATCCAGGTAAGGATACGTCCGTCTGCCGAACCCTGCTTCATAAAGTATAATCCTATAATAAAGCCAATGCATGCCGCCCACACTATATACCGCCAGCGCCAATATCTTTTTCTATAGTGCCATAGGCTGAATATTGCAAAAGTCAATATGGCGGACCTGCTCCAAGTAGAAAGGAGCATAATGCCAAGTGTAGCCAGAACGAAGTTATAGAGTCCTGTTAAATACCCATAATATTTTGTCGGCACTGCCTTTATTAACAAAAAGACATCATTTTTCGACAGTATCCCTATTATCAAAGTGATAAGCAAATATGCAGAATAGGGGCCCGGATTGAGGAATGACCCCGTAAGTATGTAAGCAGGATGCCTGCTTCCTCCCATTGTTATCTGGAAGAATCCATTCAGTGCCTCATAACACCCGAATAAGACAAATATTATTGAAAGGTGGATATACTGGATCTTGATCGGAGAGAATATCGGTCTAAGGGTAAAATACAGGACAAACATTCCCATATCCTTAATAAACTGCGTAGCACAAGGGTATTCCTTTCCTATCCAGACCCTGAAATAATAATAAAGGGCACCAGCTAACATGAGCATGTCACAGATGGATAACTTGAAGCATGCAGTGTTGCGGGTTGAGAGGAACAGGCATGTCATACCAGACAAGCAGAATACAGGCAAGGCCCATGCCATAATAGATTCCGCATGACTCCATCGTACTTCTACTGGCATGACTGTCGTAATCATCAAGAATATGCATATAGATATACCGATGATTTGTTTCCTGTATGTACGTAACCAGTCGTAAAATGAAACATATGTCATAAGGGTTTGCTTTTTATATTTCAGTCACGTCAATCAATACACACCTTTTATTCACACGGCGGATTGTTGCGGGTATGAGCCTACCACCAAATCTGCTTTCCATTTTCATATGTAAAAACTCTTTCTTCCTGTCCCCTTGTAAGATTTCTGAGTAAGTATACTCCTCCCGAAGGAACGTTTTTAAATACAAGTACGGGAGATGTTGCTTTTTTCGTACCAAGGCTATTCCATTTACTTTTGTCCCAGTAAAATAGTTCGTATTTATCTTTGGGTGCTATGGCATTTCCATCTCCTCTAGCATAATAATAAAAATGACTAATTCTGACTGGCTTGCCAAAATCCATTCCTACCCATGAGCCGTCACCATCTGGCGCATCAAAAAAAGTGAGAATATCGTTATCAAACACGGCTTCACGAGTACAATCTTTATTGTCACCCCATGAACCTTCTGTACCAATAACCTTGCCCTTTATCTCTTCTCCTAACATGTCGAAGAAGTATATTTCCGCAACATTAGCATGCGTTTCCGGTTTGGTAGAAAAGAAACGCCAATAGCGATACGCTGGCACACTATCGGATACATTGACGTCATAGCCAACACCAAAGCACTCACCAACTCTATGTATTATCTGCTTATTTCTAAAATCAATGTCGTTTGAAGCCTGAAATTCGCAACTGTCTAACCTACTTAGAAAGTTGCATGAATATTCTAAAGCAGGATATTTCCTCTTTAGTATCATGTCTATTCTTTTCTTTCTATTAACATTTATCTTCTTCACCTTACCATTTAGCGAAACAATAAATGGGACTCCTATAGAATTTGTTTTCCCATTGTCATTATAATAATAAGGCATATACAAAGAGTTCCTACCGAGATTCTTAAAAAGTATTTTTTTTCCGTTCACTTTTCCAAAACCGATAGGAGTCCAGTCTCTATCACCAAATACTGCCAGGAAAGCATATTTTTTATCTTTCATTAGTTCTGGGGAATTTATATTTGCGTTGGCACAACTTATATAATCAGATGTAACATCCTTTATAAATATCGTCTTAAATAAGGAGGGGATATTTTTCTCAGAATTATTCAAGTCAACCAAATCTTCATTGATAGCATAAGTATGCCTATATGCTTTTGCCAGCTTTTCAGAAAGGCGGTAACTGTCTCCTGGTAATGAACCTGCTGCATCAAATGGATAGTGGTATCCATTTTCAGAAATCAAAACATTCCAAGTATGTCCTAACCGACGACAAGCCCAATGAGGGGTAAAATCTGAAATGACTGGGATTCCCTTGCTGCGAAGCAATGCTAATGAAACATAGGTGTAGTAATCACATGTGCCGAACGGGACTTTAGACATAGCCTCCCATTTCATTATGGGATACTGTATGTCTTCGTCAATGTGGGGCCGCATGTAGCTACTATAGTCACGGACCAGTGTTCTGCAAGCTTCAAGGGTGGAGTTTCTGTAGGCATCACAACGCTTCAAATCACGCAATTTTTCCGAATGGAACTTTGATAGTCTAAGGCGCCAGTCATCAAGGAGTTGTAATTCTGTTACTTTATAGGGTAGTATATATTCACAAAAATCATCAAAGGAAAGATGCGCGGCCCATGAGCCTTTCTGCCAGCTGTCGAAAGCCCCATCAATGTTTTTTATCAGATATGCTGACGATATTGCTTTGATGTCTTGACATTTTTTCAATTTCACCAAATTGAAGCGTTTTGCGCATGAATTTACAGAATCCCGTATGCTGTTGAAACTGGAGTCTTTCATTGTCTCTATAATGGAGTCCACAGAATGGGAGTATCTTGCAATTACGGCCGTGTCAACATAGGAGTAATGACCTGGCATGTTGCGTATCAGGAACTTGGCAGCTTCCTTTTTCATGGTATCCCCCTCATAATGGGCAAGGACTTTTTCCATCTCAGCCCGATTGGAATCTGCCATAGCAAGGGCTTCTTCCAATCGATTATCTGTATCGAACGCTGTACATCCGGCTAATACTGTTGTTGCGGATATCAGAAACAGGTGTCGTAACTTCATCTTTTTTTTTATTTTTATGATAAACGTATTCCACAATCCCCACTATATATTCTTCTGGTATAAGTCCCCAATACCGTGAGTCGTTGGAATCGGATACATTGTCACCGGCCATGAAATAGTAGTCATGCTTAAACCTGTGCCAGAGTAGCTGTTTGCCATCAGCATAAACCTTGTTCCTCTTCCAATTCCATGTAATTGTTTTGCTTGTTTCCCATTCAAGTAACATTTTATAATAAACTGCTTCATAAGGACTGATTCTTATAATGTCCCCTTTGCGAGGTACATATATGGGACGCATATTCTTTGTTGTATAAGGGAAATGCTCTTTGTCGAAGGGGAATGTGTTTAGAATTTCATTGGGAAGCAACGAGTCAGGCTTCTCTGAAAATCTTTGTTGTTCTTCCTCTATACCTAGAATCCCTTCATAATTGTTATTCTTGTAGAAACCGTTTTCTGTATATATGCTGTCTCCAGGGATGGCGACCACACGCTTACAGAAAACATTGTTTATCACAAAATTTATCTTGCCTGCATGATGGGGGAAATTAAACACTACTATGTCATTGTGCTTCACCGTCCTTAACCCTTTCAACCGCCATGATCCCAATTCCACACCATTAGTATCGAAATTAAATTTGGTATATAATCTTGCGCCTATAATAAGTTTGTTGACAAACACCTTATCGCCAGGATATAAAGTAGGTATCATAGAAGACGTTGGTATCGAGAAGTAGTCTGTAACGAAGCAACGCACTGCTAACCACAGGAAATACGTCAATGGTAAGAACATTACTATAGAAAATATCCTTATTATAGACAATCGCCATTTTCCTTGCACTTTATCTTCTTTCATCATTTTTTTTATCATTCAGTCTTCTGTAAAGAAGTTTCTTTACGTCCTCGTTGTGGAGTGGATTCCCTACAAGGACTACTTTGCTATTTTTGTCCAATAGGAAGGTATGATACATAGTCTCCTTGGGTATCTGGGGATTTGCCTTGCGAAATAGAGCCTGTTTGTCTATTAGAACTGCATGCTTGAATTGTGAGTCATTTAGTCTGCTACACAGAAGATTGCTTTCTCCTATTCGTGGTTCTATAATAAATAGAAATCGGATATTATATTTTTTATCCTTTTCTAAATCCAGCAGCTCATTCCATTCCTTTAACCCGTTTATGAAGCAAGGCGAACATTGTGAGCTGTCAGCATAAACAATAAAAGAAAAACTCCTGGTTTTTCCATCTTCTGTACAAAGTGTATCTCTTGGTGTCCATCTTACCATATTTTTCTCTACTGTGTTTATTGGTTTCTCCATCATATGTTCTATATTCTTTTTCACGCCAAGTCGTGATGAACAAGAGAATGTTATGAAACAAATGAAAAAGCAGAAAAGCCCCTTGCTTATTTTGGAGTTTATTATTTCCATATCCGTTACTTCTCGATTTAAGGTAAATTATTCTAATGTCATAGTTTCCTCATGTGCATACAACATATACACATAAGGAAATGAATATTTTTCTCGTAGAAAATCGTGACATAGAGGTCAAAACTTATAGACAGTTCTCCCTTTAGATTAAGGAACACCTTTATTTATGGTTTCAAGTAATATTTAAGCACATAGTAATTGGAGTCTTCGGATTGCGCTTCATAAGTTACTTTGGATTTTGCATCCAACAAACTTTCATCTACATAGTTTCTCAACACCTCTGCAGAGACACAAGCATAGACAATACCATCTGCGAAAAAATCCATTATAAGAAATTTCTTATTGCCATCTTCGTGTTTAAATATTTTGCAATCCTTTGTTTTGATATTTATAAATGCTGTTTTGAAATTCCTACGCATAACTCCTTCTTTGATAATCATAGCGATCATATCTCCACTCCTGAAAGTCTTTAAAGGTAATGATTTTGTACTTTTTAATTAGTGTATAATTCTCTAAAAAGAATAAATAAAAAGGGTAAGTGTACTATGACCGTGTTTAGGTTTCCAGTTTTTTAGCATCTCAAGATCCTCTGTATGATATAGACCAACAAGGGAGTCTCCTTTTTGAAATATAGGTGAAAAAGGGAGACCACTATTCATATCAAAACTTCCCGCTTTTACCGTGCCGTCTTTTTCTGAATATACACAATAGTATTGCTTATGGTCATAGATAAAACTACATATTAAATGTGTTGACGTGATAAAATAGTCTTTTGGTATCGCCAAGTTCTGTGCCTTTGTTCCATTCTCATTGTGACTCGAAAATGTTGTTTTATATGCTGGCATAACCATCCCACTATCCCATCTGTAAATTTCACCTGACATAGGTTCATGCAGATAAATCTTGTTTAGATATTTATTATTCACAAATGATTTGTTAGTATAGATTTGCTCCCCGAAAGAAGAAGCCCTAACAAAATCATTTTTTATAACGCCATTTCTATCTGTTAAAATAAACCTATTATCATTATTTGTCACATCTAACCTTGAGAACAGGAAGCCATCATTTGTTATTTCAAAGTCTAATGGCACAAATCTCAAATTAATTTTTCCTAAGTAGTTAAACGAGTTGTCATATTTTACTATCTTCCTGCTCTTGTCATCTAAGACAAATAGTGTATCATTCATGCACTTGATAGAATTTATATTTAAATATTCTTGAGATGAATGGCCGACACCTTTTGTTTGCCTTAAAAGTTCTCCAGAATGAATATCAAATAAAGAAATAAAATTGTTTTCATCTACAACGTATAGCAGAGAATCATTTAAAGAAATATCCTTTATCGTAGATATAGGATTAGCACCTTTCTTTACATAGAAAAAAACAGTATCAATCTTTGAAGCTAATGACGCAAAAGCAAGAGACTTGTTTTCATATCCAGTTATACTAATATTGTCAAACTGCTCTAATTTGACACTAGAACACGAGCATGTTAAGATTAAAATTAAAATATATATAAATAGTCTACTCATTGTATATTCAAATTTAAAAAATATTTTTACACTCGTTAACAACATCAAAATGTGGAGTAAGGCCAATCTTCCGTTCATCATAAAACTGTCAACAATGTTCCGCCCTACCTCTTAGCATTCGAATCTGGAAGTTCAATGGGCTTTAGCCCCTCTGTATGCGTAATGATGCCTCCACGATATTTAAGATGTTGAATGATACATTAAATTCGTTATAGTTATGACCCACATAGAAATTGACGTCAGCAAAGGCACTTTCATAGTGACCTATTCAACGGAGAAAACCTGCAAGACAAAGACTTTCCACAGCACGCTACTTATTTACCTGCTCTCTGAGGTTGATATTACCATCAGCTTGGAGAATCCTCTCAAGATGAAGAACCTCGCTCATGCCATGCGTGTTACCGTCAAAACGGAAAAGACCGTTGCCCGTCTGATAGTCCTGTATGGAGAGAAGATGTTGTCTACAGCCTTTGCGATGAGCAACGATGCCATCCTCACCCTAAAACAGAAACGTATGGTTATCCGCCACTCAAAGAAACAACTCATTTCCACAATAAATCTCAAGGGTTCTAGGAAGTGCTACCCGTTCTTCAACGCTTAATACATGAAGTCCATCGAACAGACCATAACTTTTCTTGAGAAGTAGATTAGGCATCTTGAAGAAAGTCTCTTTGCATTAGCCAATAGTTAGTACAAGAATCAGATGGAACTGCTTACCCCTATTAAGGTATTAATGTCACTCTTGCAGCTGCACTCACGCAGACAACCAGCGGCTTTACTTATTTTGACAAAACCAAACAACTCAATCACTATCAGAGGCCGTCACCAAACTTATCAGCGTCAGGTACTTCTATCAATTTCAAAGGTCATATAAACCGCAACGGCGACTCCTCGTTGAGGAGTGTACTCTACGTAACGGCATTCTCTTTGTTAAGATGTAATACCCAATGCAGAGACTGCTACAACCGTTTGCGATCTAACGAAAAGCCAAAGAAAGTCGCTATTATTGCTACTGCGCAAAACTCATCTAGCAAATTTTTGTCGTAGTCACGTTGGAGAAGCCTTATGTTAATTGAAGTCTGCCCCTGCTACCTCGGAGTCAGGTAAAGAATAAACTCTAATACCGGAAAAACCGAGGGAATTTGGGGAGTTCCCATGAGAGGTTACTGTGTTAAAAACACTTGGCCAGATCTTTTTTCTTATTATTTTCAATATATAAAAAATTAGAAGAGGAGAATCTTAACAATTTACACTGCAGCATGTCGTAGCACCATGGTCATGCGGGCCTAAACACGCTCCATTGGGGCCATAATAACTAAAAGCTGTACATTTGTCTGTTTCAAGGTTAGTAACCGGATTATAATATTTCATATGATGTACAAAATACCCCGAATGCTCTTCTCCTCGAGACAAAGCCTCAATGTTCTCTACCAACATGAGATCAGCTATTTGTACTTTAGAATAAAAGGTTTTGTAACCTGTGAATGCAGTTAATGTCACGACTACCAGGGTAAACACTAACAAGAAAATTTTCTTTCTCATATTATTTTAGAATAAGATTATATTTTCCTACTCACTTCGCTTTTCGGATTACTCGCCTTTTATATACAGTAAGGTCTGTTTTCTTTGATAACTAAAAATTTTTTATCCGATTATGGTAAATGGTAAGTATCCCCACGAGGGTGCATGTTCAATGTTATCTCCTGCCCATGGAGCACCTGTTTGCACGAACATTCCGGCATACCTCGAAAGGCTTGGAGTCCATGCTGAAAATAAACTCTCCGACATCCACGGCCTGTGCGATGGACTTTCGGATGCACTCACTAAGAGCTTATGCCGCTGGGTGAACTGCCGACGGATGGTCAGGTTGGGAATGGAGTCCAGGTACTCCATGCGAAGCCTGTTGAAGAGACAGTTCTTACTGCCAATACCGAATCCTCCACCGTAATGGAAAGTACCACTACCTCCAAGATTAAATACTGCCAAGTTATTAAATTTCAATAATATGCGCACCTTTTTCATTATAATTATTGGACTATTTTAATCCAGCCAATGGGTATCACATAAATATTTTTAGTAACGACATTATCATAAGTTGTTATAAATATTTTTTACATATTAACATTTTCTATATCATATACAATAATAGCTTGATCAAATGGTCGCTTTTCCAAATATTTTTTTAAGGTTTGAATAATTTTGTTGCCTTTATTTGTTGTGACTTCTTCAACTTCCTCTTTTGACAGCAACCCTATTAATTGATTTCCCGAAGAACTCTTTATATTATATAGAGGAATACTTTTATAATTTGTACTGGGGGTATATTCTATTCTTTGGCATGTCATTTTCCTCTTATCTATAAGTAAATAAGTAATATTGTGGCATGCCAAGATAATATAATTCTTAGTTTCAAATATATCAGTAAAGCCTGTAAATATGCCATTATTTAGACAGTCTGCATAAGTTGCTATACTAAAATCTTTTATTTCCTCTATTTCTTTCTTTGAAAATATTTTATCTGTCGTCTCAACGTTAAGGGTTGTGTTCTCCGTCAAATTGTATATGTGATTGTCAAATGGCTTCAAATATCTAATCGTTCCCTTATATACTGAGTAAGGACTCTTGCCTACATATTCCATTGTATTATTTGTGTGTAATGGAATGGAAGTTATACCATATTCAGTTTTGCTTTTTAAATTTATAGTTCTGCACAACTGATTAAAATCGTTATACAAGAAATTGTAAACAAATAGAGAGTCTTCATTGATAGGAAGAATAGATTGTGCATACTTTAAGTCAATAGGAGATACTTTCTTTACATCAAGGAACTGCCCATCTTTATTAAACCTAAATAGCATATTCTTATATGAATCTAGCAGGGTAACTTTTCCATCATTATCTACATAGAAAGTTGATAGATTTATGTATTCATTATGTCCATGACCAACATGATCAATAGTATATAGATATTTGCCTTCAAGATTATAAGAAACAACCTTGTTTCCAACTAAAACAAGGATAGTAGAATCTACGATTTCTATCTTCTTCGGAGAAACTAAAGCAAATTCGTCATTTCTCTCTAATGGTATTATTTTATATTTAATACCTTTAAAACCAATGCCATTTTCTCTTGCTGGTACATTATAACCAGTTATAGGAAAACCTATATTGCCTTCGCTACTTATACATGAATAAAGCAGCAAAGGAATAGAAAGAATAATAGAAACAAACATTATTCTTTTAGTGTTAATATGCATATTCTTCATGCTCTTAAAATAAAATTTTTATATCTAAAATAGTCACAGAAAATGAACTTGCTTTTGCTATACCATTCTTAGGACTTGATAGCGACTAAAGAATAGTCGTTCATTATCAAAGGTTTCCCCTTGATAATGAACTAGTCTATTTCAGGAACTTCAGCATGATAACGACCTAAAGATTTAAAAGCATCTAAAAATATCTTGTAGGAACTGCGAAATCTGAAAACGATTTTCACATACCATGTATTATTTATGCCAGTTTCGTTTTATCAGAATATAGCCCCTGTTTCTTACAACAATTACCTATAGAAGAAGTACATGTATATCTCGCCCATGGTATACTGTACTTTCTTCCTTTTGTATAGGAACCCTTCAAGGTGACCCCAAAAAGCGTTATTTCCCCTGATATCGTACAAGTAACCATTTCTATTTTTGCATCCGCACAGACAGAGGCCATATTCCAAAATCCTCCTTCTTCAAGACACTTTGTACGCTCTTGGGGATAATTTTCTTCCCCTTGCGTAAGAGCCTCAATGTTTTCGTCTAGCATGAGAGCTGCAATTGTTGTCTTTGGAACAAAGGCCCTGTAGCTTGTGCCTGCTGCCAACGCTGTAATAACGATCACTGATAATAATAAACCCTTTTTCATAATTAAAATCTTCTAAAGTTTCCTACTCACTTCGCATTTCGGATTACTCGCCTTTTATACAGCCATGTCTGTTTATTTTTTATGACGGAACAAAAAGTACAAAATGAAATTAAACATAATACCAAAGTCTTTATAAATGAACCCTTAGCGGAGAAGTGGATCAGATCTCCAAAACATCCGCAGGATTCTATTCTTCCCAACATAGTTGGGAAGAAGTAATTTTCTCCTGTCAAATACAAGAAGAATAGCATTAATGTAAATACCGTAAAAGTTGAGAACAAATTAAATCTTGCAAAGAACAATAATAATCCTAACAAAATCTCTACACAGCATGCTGCAATTGCTATCTGACTACTAAAAGGCACAAATACAGAAGATACATACAGTTCAAAATACTGAGAAACTTCGGTACTAAAGCCGTGAAGATAAAAGCACTTGGAGATTCCAGACAGCAACAATATGATGGCAAGCAAACACCTGCCAAATTTACTAAAGATTATTGCGGTAGTTTGAGTATTGTCCATACTGCTAATATCAAACGATTAGTACTAAATCTTTTAATCCTTGGGATTTAAAGACAGAATGACCTAACTAAAACTTACTTTCCCTTATCCGATTATTATGTTTTTTATAGTCAAGTCACTAATCTTTCGTTGCAAATATAGCAAAAAAAGATATAGGTTCATAGAAAAAAGCTCCATATTTTTCGGTTATTAGAAAATATTAACAATTAATAATTGGCAATTAACGATTTTTCCTTTCTTTCCCTATTTCTTCCCTATTTCAAAATTGACAATATTATTGCTATAATTTTGCAGTTCAATAAAGAATTATTCATCCTTTAAACAATGACTTATGGAATCAAACAGCAATGACAATTATGTGCTGGTCTTAGAAGACCGCACGGAGGTAAAGAACGAGAAAGAAGCGGGAAAACTTTCCGTAGTTTCAGGTATTGACGACAAGGGCAACCTTAAAACCACTGAAGCAATTGCTGCCAATCAGGCAGCGTTCCTAAAGTTCAATAATAAGGACGGGCTTTTGAAGAACTTCATGACGAACTTCCTCAAACAGTTCAATAACCCGACTCATTTTGGGCTGTACAAGGTGTTGGCAGGCAATGTGGAGCAGGGCGTGGTCAACCTGCGTACCATGCTGCAAAGCCGTGAGAAGCCCGAAAGCAAACAGCAACTGACAGAGATTGGAGTATCCTTTGACGATTATTTGCCGAAAAAGAAAAACGCCACAGTCATTGACGAATCGAAGATTGATTGGAAGCAACTCAATGACCTCGGTCTTAGCCGCGAACAATTGGAACAGAGTGGAGAGTTAGAAAAAATGCTCTTTTGGCAGAAGAGCAATCTCGTGGCGATTGCCGTACCTGTTGGAAATACGACTATCTACACTGAAGCTCGTCTTGCATTTCGCACAGATGATAACGGCAATATTGGTTTGGCAATTCATCCTTTACGCAAGGAACCACAGCTTGACTTTCCCTATATGGGCTACAAGTTCTCGCCCGAAGAGAAAGAACAACTACTCACTACGGGCAACCTTGGCAAGACAATCGAAGTAACGCCCAAGAACGGCAATGCTTTTTCTGCCTATGTCTCCATCGATCCACAGACCAACGAAATTGTTGCCTTACGTGCCGACCGTGTGAACATCCCCAAGGAAATCAAGGGTGTTACCCTTTCTGACGCTCAGTATAAAGACCTTGTGGAAGGCAAAGCCGTGAAGGTGGAGGGTATGACCGCCAAGAGCGGCAAGTCTTTCAACGCCACCTTGCAGGTCAATGCCGAGAAGAAAGGCATTGAGTTCATCTTTGACAATAACCGTGGTTTTAAGGAACGCCAGCAGCAGACACAGCAGCAAGGTGTCCCTCATAAGCTTTGCGGCTTGGAGTTATCAGAAAAACAGCGTGAAGCCTTGGATAGCGGTCGCACACTCTATTTGAAGAACATGGTCGATAAGGAGGGCAAGTCCTTTAATGCCTACGTCCGTATGGACAAGGAGCAGAACCGCCCACGTTTTTACAAGTGGAATCCTGACAAGAAGCAGGATGCTGGCAAGGAAAAGGTGGTAGCTGTGGCGGAAGAACACAAGACGCAGGTAGCCGTGAACAACCACGGCAAGACCAACGAAGCCACGAAGAACGTGAAAGAGCCATTGAAGACTGGGCAAACACAGCCCACTGCTGCCCAAAAGCAGAAACAGGACGAAAACAAACAGAGGAAGTCCCGTGGACGTAAGATGTAACCCTTAATTCTATTATCGACTATGACAACTTGTATTATCGCCGAGAAACCCTCGGTAGCCAGAGATATTGCTCGCATCGTAGGAGCAAAGAGTAAACAAGAAGGATATATGGAAGGCAGCGACTATGTCGTTACTTGGGCGATGGGACACCTCATCACCCTCGCCATGCCCGAAGCCTACGGTTTTTCCGCCTACAAAGCTGAAGACCTGCCCATCCGTCCCAATCCTTTCCAACTTATTGTCCGCCAAGTGCGCAGGGACAAGGAATTTGTATCAGATCCTGCCGCATTAAAGCAACTTAAAGTCATCCGTTCCTGCTTTGACAAGGCAGACCGTATTGTTGTAGCCACCGATGCAGGGCGAGAAGGTGAGCTCATCTTCAGATATATCTACCAACACTTAAACTGCCATAAGCCTTTCAACCGCTTGTGGATTTCCTCCCTCACCGATAAAGCCATTCGTGAGGGACTTTCCAATCTCAAACATGGAAACTATTACGACAATCTCTATTATTCCGCCAAGGCAAGAAGCGAAGCCGACTGGCTCATGGGCATCAATGCAAGCCGTGCATTGTCTATCGCCCGCAAGGGAGGCTATTCCTTGGGACGGGTACAGACCCCGACTCTTGCTATGGTCTGCCGTCGGTACATAGAAAATCGTGATTTTTCTTCCGTACCCTATTGGAAAATATCCGCCCTTACAGAGAAAGAGGGCGTGTCTCTGAAAGCCGTTGGCTGTAAAGACTATGAGAGTGAAGCATTGGCACTGACTGATCTCGCTACACTTCGCAGTCAGAGCCAGCTTACAGTGGAATCGGTCGTAAGAAAGGTAACGCATACCGCGCCACCACTCTTGTACGACCTTACTGCCTTACAGAAGGATGCCAACAGACGCCACGGCTTTTCGGCAGACAAGACCCTATCAATTGCCCAGAGCCTCTATGAGAAGAAAATCACAACCTATCCCCGCACAGGCAGCCGATACATCAGTGAGGATGTTTTCGAGGAAGTACCCGCCCTGCTGCACAAGACAGGAGAAACACTTCAGACTCCGCTTAACCGCCATTCGGTGGATAACACAAAGATAACCGATCACCACGCCATTATTCCTACAGGAGAAACACCTTCAGGAATATCGGCAGATGAAACAACTATCTATCAAATGGTGGTTAATCGCTTCATTGAAGCTTTTTCTCCCGATTCAGAAGAAGAGCGTATGCAGGTACGATTCACTCACGGCACCAATATCTTTACTTGGAAGGCATGCCGACAAATCTCCTTGGGCTGGAAAGCCGTGCAGAAAGGTAAAGAAGCGGAAGCTGAAAAGAAAGAAGGGGGTGAAGAACAGGTTTTGTCTTCATTGCCAAACCTGATAGAGGGAGAAAACTTGCCTGTACTTGATGCAGAAATCACCGAGCATAAGACCAAGCCAAAACCACTCTATACGGAAGCTACTTTACTTTCAGCAATGGAGAATGCTGGGAAAGAGGTCGAGGATACAGAAAGCAAAAAAGCTATGGCAGAATGCGGCATAGGAACACCAGCTACCCGTGCCAACATCATCGAAACACTTATCCTCCGTGATTATATCCGCAGGGATAAGAAATCCATCATACCGACGGAGAAAGGCTTGGCTGTCTATGAGATTGTCAAGGACAAGCGAATCGCCAATGCGGAGATGACAGGGAGCTGGGAACTGACACTTGCCGCCATTGAAGCAGGACAAATGCCGCCCGAAAAGTTCGCGCAAGGCATCAACTCCTACGTTGGTACCATCTGCGAGGAACTCCTCTCGCTGGCTCCCAAACAGAAGTCTTATTCCACCTATCGCTGCCCCAAATGTAGCAATGAGAGCGTGGGCATCTATGCCAAGGTCGCCAAGTGTAGGCATGAGGACTGTGACTTTCATATCTTCCGTGAGGTTTGTGGAACGCTTCTCACCGAGGACTACATCCGGGATTTGCTAACCATAGGACGTACACCCATTCTCAAAGGATTAACCAGCAAGGCAGGCAAGAAGTTCAACGCCCGTCTGGTACTGAATGAAGACTATACCACATCCTTTGAATTTGAAAGCCGGAAAGGAAAATCAAGAGGGAGATAATCCCGACAGAAATAAAGAGGAACAGATTTGGTCGGGAGGTAGTATTTTTATCTTCCGACCTTTTCCTCCTTAATTAAAAAGAAACACTATGGCATACAATAAGAAAAACGTCCTTGAAACCAACACAGAAGCCATCCGTGTTGTGCTTCGCTTGGAAAAAGAACGCCGCGAAGCCACCGAAGCCGAGAAAGACATATTGCGCAACTATCAGGGCTTCGGTGGCTTGAAATGCGTGCTGAATCGATGTGATAGCCCCGATGACCTCCGCTATTGGAGCCAGTCGGAGCAACAACTTTTCGAGCCAACCCAAAGGCTCAAACAGATGATTTACCGTGAAGCCGTCGATGCCAACACCGCCAAGCGGTACTGGGAGAGCATCAAGGCAAGCGTGCTCACGTCTTTCTATACCGATACCCGCATTGTAACTGCGATTGCAGATGCACTTGTTTCCGTAGATGTACCCATACGTCGCTGCTTAGACCCTTCGGCAGGCATGGGAGCCTTTGCCGAGACCTTTGCAAGGCAGGCTGGAGTCGTAGATGCAATGGAGAAAGACCTAATCACTGCCCGTATCAGCCAAGCCCTGCATCCTTATGGAAAAGGTAACATTTTCGTTCGCAACGAGCCTTTTGAAGCCATTGGAGAGATAGAAGACAAGGACAAGTACGACCTTGTTACAAGTAACATTCCTTTCGGTGATTTCATGGTCTATGACCGTGAGTATAGTAAGGGCAAGGATACTCTTAAGCGGGAATCAACCAGAACCATTCATAACTATTTCTTTGTGAAAGGACTTGATACGCTCAAAGAGGGCGGACTCCTCGCATTCATCACCTCACAAGGTGTATTGGACAGTCCCCGCAATGAAGCCATACGCCGTTACCTCATGCAAAACAGCCGCCTTATCTCCGCTCTCCGTTTACCGTCGGGCATGTTTTCAGACAATGCAGGAACAGACGTAGGCAGTGACCTCATCATCCTGCAGAAGCAGACAGGTAAAGAAATCAGCGAGGGCATCGAGCAGCAGTTCGTAGAAACTGTTTCCGTTCCCAAGGAAGAAGGCTCTTCTGTCGTCTTCAAGCACAACTCACTTTTTGCAGGAGATTGGAAAGATATTGCCCACCGTACCATTGCCACGGAGCGCACGATGGGTACAGACCCCTACGGCAAGCCTGCATGGGAATATCGCTTCGATGGTAGCATTGATGATATGGCGGAGAGTATCAGGACACAGCTCTCTTTGGAAGTTGAGCAACGCTTTGACCGCAAACTCTATGAAACAGGCATACCTATGACGGAGGAGGAGGAACGGCAGAAAGAAGCCGAGAAGCAACTGCATAAGTTAGGGATAACGGTTGATTTGCCCAAAGAGGACCCAAAAACGGACAAGGAGGCAGATAACGCCTATAATCTGATGCCCGACAGCATCAGAAAGCAACTACCTAAACTGTACAGCACAGAGAAAGGATTGATAGGTGATAAGGTCGCCTATGCACGCTATTTCTTCCCGAAGGGAGCTTACACGGCTTATCTTTTGGAGTACGACCCTAAGAGCCGTATAGGTTTCGGTGCTGTCACGATGGGCTACGGCTGGGAGTTGGGCAATATGTCGCTTGACGAGATGGAGGAAGTGAAGATTCATGGGCTGGGCATTGAGCGCGACCTGTACTTCTCTCCCAAGAAACTGCACGAGATAGCCGAACTGGAAGAAATCGTCAGGGGACAATATACCAAAGAAGAAGTGGTGACAGAGGAAATCAAGGAAAAGGCTGCACCCGAAGTTCAGACTCCGACAATGGAGGATAGCCTTTCCACGGAAAATGCCAAAAAGGAAGTCCAAGTTGAAAAGGTAAGTGGGCAAGTGGATAAAACGAGCGGAGAGCAGACGGTACAGATACAAGAGACAGGCTCTACTATTGAAGAATCAGCCCCAGAGGGAGTACCTGTGCTTAGCCTTCACCGCCAATATGAGCAGGAAGTGAAAGAAATCCGCACCGATGTGGAAGCCCCACGGGAGATGAACGGGCAGACTGTCTATTTTGATGAGGATCATCATCCCATTATGGACAGTATTGATGAGCGACAGGAAACGGAGCAGCCCTCCCTGTTTACTCCAGAAGAATACAGCCTATGGACACAGGAAGTAACGCGCGTGAACAAGGAAATCAAGGAAGCTCCTAAAACACAGGTTCAGACAGTCCAAAAGCATCCAGAAAACAAAGTAGGAAAGGAGAACAAGAAAATACATCCAACAGTCACTCCGGGACGTAAAACCAAAGGAAAGGGCAATAAGAAGACCGCCTCCCCTTCATACCTTGAGCCATCCCTTTTTGACTTTATGAACGAAGCCGAAGAGCGGAAGCCACAACCGATAACAGAGGTTAAGAAAGAGTTTGACGCATCACCGCGCCCTTTTCTATCATTGCCGGACTCTCACCTAAGAGACGGCTCCATTGTCATGCAGAAAGGGCAGGTGGGGTTTCTTTCTGACTTAAAGCGACATCCAACCTTTAACCCAATGGACTTGCCGTATGCACAGCTTTCCCGACTAAAAAGCTATATCGAGATACGGGAGTGCTATCATCGTCTCTATGACTACGAGGCAGAGAACCATGCAGAAGACAGGGAAGATAGAAACAGGCTCAATCATCTGTATGATGACTATGTTGCACGCTGGGGCTACTTTAACCAGAAAGCGAACACCGACATCATTAAGATGGATGCCACAGGCGTGGAAATGCTCTTCTTGGAACGCTCCGAGAACGGCAGGTACGTCAAGGCGGATATCTTTGACCATCCTACGGCATTTTCCACCACGGAGCTGACCGTTGCCACAGACCCGATGGAGGCACTGGGCGCATCGCTCAACAAGTACGGCACGGTGGAACTTGACTACATGAGTTCGCTTTTACCTGATATGGAGGAAAGCGACATCATTTCTTCCTTGGAAGGTCGTATCTATTTCAATCCCGAAGAGAATGCTTACGAGGTAGCGGACAAGTTCATTTCGGGCAATGTAATAGAAAAGGCGGAGCGTATCGAGTCATGGCTATTGGACCATCCTGACCACGAAGAAGCAAAGCAGAGTCTTGCTGCCCTATGTGCAGCCACGCCGACACCCATTCCTTTTGCAGACCTTGACTTCAACCTCGGTGAACGTTGGATACCTGCCAAAGTCTATGGTAGGTTTGCCTCAGAGTTCTTTGGGACGGAGATAGGCGTATCATATCACTCCAATATGGATGAGTATAGCATTGTCTGCGACCGAAAGAATGCCAATATCTGGCACAAGTATGCCGTACAGGGGGAGTTCCGCCGCTATGACGGCATCAATCTCCTGAAGCATGCACTGCACAACACCATTCCCGACATCAACAAGAGCAAGGAGGTGACGGATAAGGTTACGGGAGAGACCAAGACCATTAAAGTAAGGGACGGACATGCCATCCAGATGGCAAATGCCAAGATTGAGGAAATCAGACAGGGCTTTGTCGATTGGCTCGGACGCACACCCGACACCTTTAAGCAACAGCTCTCCGACAGGTACAACCGCCTTTTCAATTGTTTTGTACGACCCAACTTTGACGGCACGCATCAAACTTTCCCGGACCTTGACCTCAGACGATTGGGTATTGCCGACCTCTACAAGAGCCAGAAGGATGCTGTGTGGATGCTGAAAACCAATGGCGGCGGTATCTGCGACCACGAGGTGGGAGCGGGTAAAACGCTCATTATGTGTACGGCAGCCTACGAGATGAAACGGTTGGGACTGGCAAACAAGCCGATGATTATCGGTCTGAAGGCAAACGTCTTCGATATTGCCGATACCTTTAGGAAAGCTTATCCCAATGCTAAGGTACTCTATCCCGGCAAGAATGATTTCAGTAAGCAGAACCGACAACGCATCTTCAACGACATCAAAAACAACGACTGGGACTGCATCATCCTCACGCACGAACAGTTCGGCATGATACCGCAAGCCTTGGAAGTACAAGAGGCTATCTTGCAGAAGGAGAAGGACTCTGTGGAGGAAAACCTCGAAGTCCTGCGTATGCAAGGAGCGGAGATTTCCCGTGGTATGCTCAAAGGCTTGGAAAAGCGCAAGCAGACACTTGAAGCCAAGTTACAGAACATACAGGACAGCATCGCCGAAAGAAAAGACGATGCCGTGGACTTCAAGATGATGGGTATCGACCACCTCTTTGTCGACGAATCGCACCAATTCAAGAACCTGATGTTCAATACTCGCCACGACCGTGTATCGGGCTTGGGCAATCCGGATGGCTCACAGCGTGCCTTAAACATGCTCTTTGCTATTCGTACCATACAGGAGAGGTCCGGCAAGGACTTAGGAGCCACTTTCCTTTCAGGAACAACCATTAGTAATTCTTTGACGGAGTTATATCTGCTCTTTAAATATCTCCGTCCGCAAGCACTCGAAAAGCAGGGCATCAACAGCTTTGACGCATGGGCAGCGGTGTTCGCAAAAAAATCCACCGATTACGAGTTTTCTATTACCAATGAGATTATTCAGAAGGAGCGATTCCGTACATTCATCAAGGTGCCGGAGCTGGCTGCGTTTTATGCGGAAGTATAGGAGTTGGAAGCAAGAAAAGGAGAAAAATGTGTATCTGATTGAAACACAAGATATATTGCCTGCATTCTCATTGGGTTGCATCAAGGTAAATAGGCGAAAAAAGGAGTGAAAAAGCAAGAGTTCAGTTACCAAATCGTTCGAGAAACGATGAAAGGAAAAGAACAGCTAAAAGTGGT
>NZ_QFFX01000035.1:0-29083 GCF_023522295.1 Prevotella sp. TCVGH
AAAAACAACTATTTGAAACGTCCGTGAGACCTCCTCGGATAAGAACATTATCTTTCCATCTTATACCTACTTCATTTTTTCGCTAAGCTCAAGGAAACTCCACCAACCATTCCGAATAGCTATAGGACTTTGATTTGTTATACAATCTTATCCATGGTCATATGCCTTATATGAAGTTTCTGTTCGTTAGGCCAGATGTTTGCCGCCGGCTTCCTTCCAGATTTCACCTCACGATGAACACCCTTGCCTTTGGCTATGTAATTCCCGCTATTAGGGCTTACTCGGGACTTCCACCCGTTAGAAAATGCTCATGCCGAGCGTACGTAAAAAAGTAGCAGGGGAAGTTATCTGTAGCTTCCCCTGTTTCTTCATTTAGTATTATAGACTTGCTGTTTATACTATTTCCAGATATTCGCTTTCTCCAACAGGAAATCGTAAAGTCCAATTACCAAGATGCCATTCTCATTATAACCAGTACTATAATGATCGCCGGCAATGATAATCTTGCGGAAGCCGTCTGACACTTGCAAGAGTGAGGCTTGTTCCTGATCAACTTTCTCCTTTGAAGGTAAAGCATAGGCAGACTGAATGTATAATCGTTCATCATGTCGATTGACGACAAAATCTATTTCGAGGTTTCGTCTTGTGAGTTTGCCGTTATTATCGCGTTTGAAACTTTCAACTAATCCGACATCAACCGAGAAACCATTGCGGCATAAGTCGTTATATACAACATTCTCCATAATATGGGTTGGCTCAAATTGGCGGAATTCAACAACGGCATTCCTTATCCCTAAATCCTCGAAATAATACTTGGTTTCTGTGCCGATATATTTCCTACCCTTGACATCATAGCGTAATGCTTCGCTGATGATGAATGCATCTTGCAGACACGCGATGTATTTGGCTATCGTTGCAGGGGCAACATCTATGCCTGCGGCAGTCTTGAAAGTGTTTGAAATTCGTCGCACGTTGGTACTCGCCCCCATAGTAGAGGCAAGAATACGAACCAGCTCCCGTAAGCCGTCTGCATTCTTTAGATGGTTGCGGTCAATAACGTCTCTTAGATACACCGTCTCAAAAATCTCGCGGAGGTAATTCTGCTTGTCTTTAGCTCGTTTCATTCCTGCCACAGCTGGCAGGCCACCATATTTATAGTATTGATCCAGGGCTTCCGCCTTTTCACCACCTATCTCCTCATAATATTCTGCAAAACTAAGTGGGTGGATGCGTACTTCCCATCCTCGTCCACGAAATTCCGTTATAATGTCTCTTGAAAGGAATTTTGCATTTGAGCTGGTAACATACACTTCTGCATTGGGTACGCCAAGGTAAGAGTTAAGAACATCCTCAAACTCACAGACCAACTGCACCTCATCCAACAGAATGTAATACTTCTCTGCATCTGTCATCAATTTATCGATATGTTCAAGAAGTGCATCTGGATTACGTAGCTTCTTATTTCGGCGATCCTCCAAATTGACTTTAATAATGTGATCTTCGTGAATGCCCCTTTCAAGAAGACTCTTTCGGAAGATATTGAAAAGGAGGAATGACTTGCCACAGCGTCGCATCCCGGTGATGATTTTGATCATACCGTTTCCATCAGCATTCTGTAGTTGGCTTAGGTAATACTTCCGTTCAAATAGCATTTTAGAATATATTTTTGTGTCATGACACAGATTTATGCAGCAAATATAACTATTTCATGTCATTTAAGCAAGAAAACAGTAATTATTTTCTTGTTTTCCCTATTATCAGAGAAAGGTACGTCATGATGTGCGGTATTTACTGTCTATCATTTCCATGTTTGCGGTTGCCTCCTTGCTGCAAGTACTCATTTTCTTTACAAAGTTACGGCATAGGAAAGAGCGGCAAGCACCGCTGGGGGCTATGCGCAGAAAAATAGACGGCAGCCTTCCTCAAATCAAGATTTGGGTATTCCGTCAATTTTTCCGTGCATTGCTTGCCTTGTCCTTCCCGCTTATGCCGTACTTTCTTGCTCGAAAATCAAGTACCTGCAAGAAGTCTTTCGACTTCACAAAAGGGAAAAGATTAAGATTGATAACCTCTTAAAATTGTAAGTTATGCACGCATGGATTTTTCAATTATCGGAAGAACGCATCGAGGGCTATCTTTGTGAAGATACCTTGTTGCAGGGTGATGGCAGCGATTATGACTATTGTGCCGCCATATCAGAAGAAGAACGGAAGAGAGCCGTTTACTCGCTCATGGCTCATATTCTGCCATTGGGCATGTTTCGCCTGAAAGATGAAACGACCTTTGTGTATCAAGGCGGTTTTGGACAGTGGAAACGTGAGTGGGTTGAGCGTATTCAGACGAAAGCGGCAAAGGTAAACACGGAAAACGTGATGAACTTTTGCGGTGAGGTATACCAGTTGGAGACCGAGCTGCAAAATCCGCTGGACACTGATGCCCAATTCTACCTTTGTAATGACGACTATCAGACCTTTGCGGAAAAGTCGGCGGAGTTGATGCGCATGGTGGAGCATCTGACGGAGGGTGACGAACTTTATATCGGTGGTATCATTGATTTTCATTTCTAAAAGCATGGAGAATATCAGTATTTTTTCGATAGAGGGCGTTGATGCAAGAGAGATTTGCAATGCGCAGTTGGGCGATGCCCTATTTGCACCCTGTAGTGTGTGCGACAAGTGGAAAGACGATTTTCCATCAGTGGACAATCTATTTTACGGATATGTGGAAGATGACATCTTCTACAGCTATTCAGACGACGAGTTTGAAACCCACGTCAATGCAATGTTTGACTAAGTAGAACCAGGAGTGTGCCGAGTTTCAGGCATACTCCATCAAAAGGAAATACAATGAAGAAGATTTATAGCGTACCGGCTCGATACATATTCGAGGGTACTTTTAGGGTAGAAGCAGAGCGCAGCGAGGAAGCTAAGTGTTATGCAAAATCCTAAAACACTGTGGAATGGTCATGGGCAGTGGCATACAAACCACTTTGTCATACCGTGAGATTGATTGGGTATTCTGCAACCATCCTTATAAGCAGGTGGGCAGCATAAGCAGGAAGGAGTGAACATGGCTGGGGTATATCTGACAAGGTATGACCAGCTTTCAAAATCGGGCAGCGGTCACAGTCCGCTGCCTATTTGAAAGAAAAATGCTTAGCTGAATAATGCTTGGTTAAAATAAAAGTCTTGCTTTTTGCATCAAAAACAAGACTTTTATTTGGAAATTCTTAATTTCCCTGAAAGCCGTATTTCGCTATCACGTCATAAATGAGTGTGATGACTCCACACCGCTTTCATCGCTCCGTTGGGACACGGAGCAACAAGGGAGGGCGGTTATCCATTATGTGCTGGATGGAGTGCATAGCATGGTACAGAAAGGATAGGCTGCCGCTGTTACGCTGGTGATGGATTGTCGCCCATGACCGCTCCACGGCTCCGCCCATCTTACTTCCTGCTCCGTGCCTATGCCCACCATATCGCACATTTTTCCTGTGTGACGTCAGTGCATCTCCAGTGTAACCCAACTCTTGTGTTGCATTGGGGTTACACAGACTACCTATGTGGTTTTACCTATATTTCAGAAGGCTTTTTCCCTGAAAGCCGTATCTCCATTCATTGCGCATAAAGCAGCAACCATTACAATACCGCTTTCATCATTCTTCAGGAACGTAGAATGACAAGGGAGAGAGATTAGGTCATTTCGTGCGCAACAAGGCCAGTGATGAGTTGAAGATGCCACATTCCATTTCAAACTTGCAGCAAGATGCCCAAGCATCCTTGCATGCAGTTCTTCCATTCCATTTCCGGCTCTCTTCAACTCATTACCTGCCATGGCGCTCTCTTTTTGCAGCAAAAAACTAAACTTCTTCGGTGTTCATCCATTTTCTTCGCGAAGTTCGCTATTGGCACATTATGATCAAGTACCAGTGCCTTATTTTTCAGTTTTTTATTGGCCGTTCTTTGTTTTGTCGTGGTATGTGAATAAAAACTTGAAAAATTCCTTGCCCTTGAATGTTTCATCCAATAGCAACTGATATGCTCGAAAATAGTTTTCCCCGAAGAAGTCATTAGACTTCACAAGAGGGAAATGAGTCAGAAGGTAACGGGGTGGCTCACCACTGCTCCACAATAGCATTTTATATGGCAAATCGTTTGATGACGGCAAAACTCGCCGAACAGTTGAAAAACTTCCCTCTTTATTCTCAGGACGGGAAGCAGAAGGACGCCACTTGCGTCTGTGTGTTTGAAATTGGACTCATCCGCTGGTATGTACTGGAGGGGCAGCCAGAAGACGACGACTTTACTTTGTTCAGTATCGTTGTAGGGATGGCTGAAACGGAGTATGGCTATGCCTCTGTAAAGGAGATGGAAGACATCAAGGTGGATGGCTCGCGGTATGGACTGGGCAGGTTGAGCATTAGGCAAGTACCAGGCTTTAAGCCCTGTCTACTTACCGAGATACAGGATAAGCGACTACAGGACTTCCTGTCAAGGCTATATGATGAGCAGTAACGAAAGATTTTGCAGGCGAGAGCCATGAAAGCTCGCTTTCAAATGGCCGAGTGCAGCTAAGCGTTATAGAATAGGCGGAGCTTCCGCCTTTTTATTTTTTTGTAGGGCACATATATTTGGGCTGTCTTTTCTGTCTTATTTGTCATAAATACATAAAGTATTGATATTCAAGAATATAACATTCTTTATTATTAGACAAGACTTATATTATTTGACTAAAATAGAAAGATTCTCCACTTCGACCATTTTCTAAGACAAGCAATGACAAGTCAAGACAACATCAAAGACATATAATTTATTGATACTCAACGACAAGACATATAAGACAAGCAAGACAAGCATTTTCGGGGTTTACTGAGATTTTTTTAGGGCAAAAATGAAGCCGCCATTACCAGGACAAATTACCTAATAATGGCGGGTAGCCTATCATGACTCACAAGCAGTTCTTAGGGTATCCAGAGTGAGTCCCTGTTACTTCTCTTTTTTTGCTCAATGAGCGTCTTTATCTTTTTCAAGAAGCGATTCGTTTTTGCTCGTAAGCACTACGGGCAGGCGTGTTTTTGTTGCCCAACACTCGGTTGAGCATCTCGTCATGTGAGTATAACTTCATCATACCGTTTCTACCTCGCTGGGGAGTAAATGGAGTGAGAGGGCATCCTCTATCTTGCAAAGCGTCTCGATGGAGAGATTCTCTTTCCCTCGGAGTATCTTTGACACATACTGCTGCGAGCAGCCCATGCGCTGGGCAAGTTCTGTCTGGGTAAGATGGAGTTCGTCCATCTTGTCGAGCATAAGCATCGCAATACGCTGCGAGTGGCGGAGCCACGACTTATTAGCCTGTCGGTACTCGGCAGCCTCGCGCCAACGAGAGGGTGTCTTGCTCTCATGCGCCTCCAGTTTGCTTATAATTTGGTTCATACTTACCTCCTTTTTATATTGTGGTAACATAATCTATGAAAGAATCATCGTCGATAATATCCTCATTCAGGAGGAAACGGCGGACTTTTTCCAGTTTTGCCAATTCCGCCTTTGTGTGGTTTCGCTCTTCCATTTTGAGTGTAAGTTTAATAGCCCCACCTGTGATGACATACACGCCTTGTGATAACTTTATTGCATAGATGCGAAGCCACGAAGAATGACGAATCGTTCGTTTCAGCCTGGCTTTTTCTTTGCCGAGCACCATCTCCGAGGTGCGGAAGTTTTCCAATGGGTGAAATAGCAATTCTAAGTCTGAATCAGGATTTAAGTCCAGCATCAAACATTGCAGTTGATCGCTGTCCTCAATCGTGTCCTCTATGGCTTGGTTGATGTCTGTCACCTTGAAGTAGGCTATCAAATCATCCCAATTATCACGGAAGAATTGTCTAAGCCATACTACGTCGCCCCACTTGTCAAACAGCGTATAGAGTGCATTATCGCTCTCTCCATTGTATCGCACAGCCCATAGACGACCGTCGTCAGTAATTTTATCGAACGTCATGTTCTTTCTTTTATGTTGCAAAGATAAGTTATATATTTGAATTATACAACTTATAGGTTGTATTTAACTGTTATTTTCTTCTCTTGTCATCTCCAGATTGATGTCAAACGCCTCGACGAGCTTCTCATAGTCAAAGCAATAGGAACGTTGTTGGACGGACATTTTGGTGGGCTGCCCCTTGGCATCACGGTGATCGAAGTCAAGGACCTGGTTGCCCTTTTTGACGACATGATATGTCATGCGCTGCTCGCCCAGATACTCTTTGCTGTTTTCTAAATAGTAACGGAGCGACTCTTCGGGCAGTGAGGTCTCTCCGTTGCGGTGGGCATTGAGCTTATAGAGCATGAAGATGCGGGTCTTCTGAAGATAGAGTATTTTGTGCGGCTCTGCCCATTCCGTTTCATTGATGATACTGGAATGGAACCGGCTGACAGTTCTAATTCTAAAATCGGCATCTTCGTAAATTTCTCCCTCACTATTGAGAAACTGCACCATGCGCCAGAAGCTACCCAACTCGTCATTTGTCTTACATTCCATGTTTTGGTGTATAATGCCTTCAACCGTGATATTCAATACTTCTGAATACGAGAGAGGCAAATCCAAATTGCCTTCCAAACATCGGAAGGCTGTAAGTGGGACCACCCAGTTTTGCACAATGCGGTCGATGACATTCCTACTGCCTAACCGTTTGTTTACATCATCCAATATCAAATGATACTGATCATAAAAGGCTTTGACAAACAGTTCCCTATGAGTCAAAAGCTGTAGGGTTAAGTGCGTCATTCCTTTGGAACGCATCATGAGCAATCTTTGGTAGTTCTTCTTTTCATCATCTGTAAAGTCTGATTTGGGAAACGAGAGGAAGATAAGCCGGCTGAAGAGTGCGATGTCGGTCGTAGGCATCTCTTGCCCGGAGATAATCACGCCTGCATCTACGGCGGTGGTCTCCTTCTTCTTGTCGGTGGCCATGTTCATGCGCGTGCGCCCCGTACCATCCCAAAGGCCCTTGATAAACTCTATCTTGGCGGTGTCGATGCCGTTCTTGTATTCGTCGATGTGCACCAGAGCATTTGCGGCGGCAGCTACCGTGTCGTTGAGGGCGGGAATGGTGGAGTTCTGTATGTTAGGCGGTATGTTGTCAATCACGAAGAACGACATCAAGGTGTGTCCTAACTCACTCTTGCCAGAACCCTTCGGACCGAAGAGATCGAGGATGGGAAATGAGCGTGTGGTGAGGGTGATGATGTCACGGAAAAGGGTGGCGAGATAAAAGCAGAAGCCTATCTTGCCATTGTCGCCGAAGACGAGGAAGAGCTGACGGGTGAAGTCCCGGAGCAAAATCATTGAGAAATTGAAATGCACAAACTGACGCTCAAAACGAAAATAGTCAGTGTTTTCCTTATAAATCTGAGAGAAGGCTGGCAGGTAGTAGTTACCCTTCTCGTCCAGGTGTACGATACCGTACTCGTTGACTTCACTGAACTTCCCTCCATAATAGATGCCGTTGCCAAAGGCATAGAAGCCTTTCTTGTTCCAGCCGAGCTGCTTGATTTGGGTTGCTGTCTCAGTCTTTTCGTAGAGGAAGCACTTCAGCTTAATGAGTTCCTTCTCGCCAGCCTTCCAGATGAAGTTGCCGAGAGATTCGAGTTTTTGGCGGAACTTTTGCAGCGAGATAAGGTCTTCCTGCTCCATCTCTATAATTTCCTTGATACCCAACTCGTTAGTGAGCAAGAAGAGTCGTTTGGCCATAAGCGGGTCCTTGATGTGGAAGAGTGGTGTCAGCGTAAAATTGCTCCATTCAATCACTCCTCCCTTCTCGGTGGTGGAGAAGTATTTGCCGTGGTCTATCCAAAAACCGTACTGACGGTTTAGGTCGATTTCGTCCTCCTTTGGGCTGTCGCGCCTCGTCCTCTCGTTCTCGACGGCTTTCTGCCAGAAGAGTTTTCCTCGGTGATATTTGGTGAGGGCATCAATGAACATAGTGAGCTTGGTGTCGTCATCGATAAAGGACAACAGGTGGGCTATTTGCTTCACGGCATCACTCTTTTGCTCAGTGTTGCCGCTCGTCTCAAATAGTTTGGCGGCCAGCCACAGGATAAAGTCCTCTTCCTCTACAGCCTTGAAGAGCGTTTGATTCTTGAAATAGGTATCGGGATCTTCCTTCTTACCTTCCTCAGTGATGGGTATCTCCTTGACCGATACGATAAGGTGCTGTTCAGTGGCGAGCTTCCCTGCCTTCATTACGGCTTCGATACCCGTACCATAATCGGCGCCGCCCTTGGGTGGGTCGTTGTCGGGAATGAAGCACACCTTACTGGTTGCCCTCTTGATGAGTTGAAACTGCTCCGCTGTCCATGCCGAACCAAGGTCGGCTACGGCGTTCTGCACACCAATGGCATGCAGACGCATACAGTCGGGGGCTCCCTCCACAAGGTACATCTGCTCGGCCTTTCCTGCCGCCCGCCATGCCACGTCCAAACCAAAGACCGTGTTACGCTTATTGTAAAGAAACGACTCCTTGCTATTGAGATACTTTGGCTGACTGTCGTCCATCACCCTTGCTGTGAAGCCGATGATGTGCTGGTAGCGGTCTTTGATGGGGATGACGATACGGTTTTGGAAGAAGTCGTAGCCCTGCTTGTTAATGAGTCCCAACTCCTGGAGAAATTCCTTTTGCAAGGGCAGACGAGCGAGGGCTTTGCCGTCGATGGGCGCAAAACCGATCTCTATCTCATCGCAATACTTCTGCCCCCAGCGGCGGTAGGCATAGTCCTGGGCAGGCTTGTAGCGCAGAAACACCTCACGGTAATGCTTATGTACGGTGGCATTGACAATCAGTAGCGACTCACGTCTCAGGCGCTGCTGCTTCTCATCGATGGTTTCCTCACGTTCCTCCACCTCTATACCGTACTTCCTGCCCAGCCATTTCACGGCCTCTGGGTAGGTCATGTTCTCATGCTCCATCAGGAAGGTAATCGCATTACCTCCCTTATGGCACCCGAAACAGTAGAACATGCTGCGGTTGGGCGTAACTGTAAACGACGGTGTCTTCTCCTGATGGAAAGGACACAGCGCACGATAGATGATGCCTCGCTTCTGGAGTGACAAGAATTCGCCCACCACCTCTTCTATATGCGCCGCATCAAGTATCTTTTCTATAATGGCCTTGGGTATCATTTCATCCTCTAATCATGTTTGGGGTTACAAAAAAATGCCTCAGCCGACTGGCTTCTCAGCGGGTCGGCCAAGGGCTTCTACTTAGTCACTTGTTATTTAGAGGATTTGCTAAGTATCTCTTAATTCTGCAATGAACTCCGATTTCAGGACATACCAACAACGACCCATCTTATGAGCTGGGATAAGGCCTTTTTCGATGCGCTTCCTGATGGTACACTCCTTGCGTCCGAGCATAAGGGCGATGTCGGGCACGGTATAGACCGTGTCCGAGGTGTTAAGTACTCCATGACTGGCAGCCATGAAATCAGTCATGCTCGCTTTCCGCTTCCCATTCTTTCTTTCCGTAGAAATCAATGGGGAGTTTTTCTTTCCATTTTCCTTCATCTGTTTCCTTGTTTAATTCCTGTTTACGTTCCTCTGATGATACTGCATAGATGGCCAGCCGGCAGCCATAGCTGTTGTAGCTGTAATGGATGAACTTACCAGCGATGGCTCCCCAAGAGCGGTTGTAATCGCTGATCATGTTCACAAAGCTGTGACGCTTGTCCAGTGATACATTGGTGATCTTCAACTGGCCTACATGAATTTCCCTAATCCATGTCGTTGGATGGATAACTCTTTCTACTTTTGGCATAATCTTCTGATTTTAAATGAGGGCAATATTGCACTGAGATCCAAAAGAGAATGAGCATCTATCTTGCTGAGGGAATATCAAAAATGCAAAAAATCCTTCCATGGCTTCCGTTTCATCGAATGTAGAATTTCTGGTTTCCTTTCTTGGGTCAAAATGGTTTGACAGGAAATAGAAATTAAATTTTTGCTACAAAAATATAAGCAAAAATGGTGGAAAACGAAAACCAATCAGTTTAAATCGACCAACCAACCAAGTATTTAACGTTACCCAACGCTTCCTATGAAGAAGGAGTGAGACTGCTTTTGTCAATTATCTGACGGACACGGATGGAATATTCATACTCAACAGGAATTTTTGATAAGGTTCAGGATTTTCTCCGCCATCGAGACTACAAGGCAAACAAAAACGCCTGTGGACGACCGCAGGGGTAAGTTGCGGTGCGCCACAAGCGTTCAAGTTATGAAGAATAAAAAAGTTTTCATGAGGAGTCCTCATGAGGGGATGTTTCTTTTGAGGACGTCAAAGAGGCGGGGGGGAGCTATTTCATCTTCTTGCCCTCATACGTCATGCTGTCCAGCAGACGTGCGGCGGCGGCAGCGGTGCGGGTGGGCAGTGGCGAGTAGAGCAGACGGGTGGTCAGCTCCTGTGCCTCTGGGCTGAGCAGCCAGCGCAGAACGCTCACCGTCTCCTGTGCCTCATGATATGACCGCAAGGCGTAGCTCTGCTCCTGATACACCAACACCCAGGTGTAGCAGCTGATGGGGTATGCCCCGGCATCGGTGGCGTTGGTGATGTCGGTGGCATTGCCCTCCTGTTCGGCAGCAGCCATGATGCTCTCCTGCGTGGGCAGCACAAACGTGCCGGCGGCATTGCGCAGCCATGCCCGTTGCGTGTCGAAGGCGGTGGTGTATTCCGTCGCCACATAGCCGATGCTTCCTGGTATGCGTTCCACCAGGCCTGCCACGCCAGTATTGCCATTGGCAGCCACGCCCACCTTGCAGCCTATCTTCTTGCCCACGCCCATAGCGTTTTTCCATGCGTCGCTCACCTTTGAGAGATACTGGGAGAACACGTAGGTGGTGCCGCTGCCGTCGAGACGGAACACGGGGGTAATCTCCCGGTCGGGCAGTGATAGCTTGGGGTTCACCGCTGCAATGCGGGCATCGTTCCACTTCACGATTTTACCCATGAAGATGTCGGCCAGCAGTTCGCCCGTCAGCCGCAGGTTGTCCGTACCCTTCAGGTTGTAGGCCACGGTCACCGCTCCCATACAGGTGGGCAGTGCCAGCACCTTTCCCGGCAGGCTGTCGCGCTCTGCTTTGGTGGGCAGCACGTCCACGCCCGCAAAGTCGATCTGTCGGCGTTGCAGAGCTTTCAGACCCCGCTCCGAGCCGATACCGGCATAGGTCACGGGTACGTCGTTTTTCTCCCAGTACAACTCGAACGCTTTGTTGTAGAAAGGCAGGGGCAGCGTTGCTCCGGCTGCCGTCACCACCGTCTTGTGCGAGGCAGCCGATGGAGCCTTCACCACGCTCCCGTTCTCCGCATGAGTGGTGATGGAGAACATACAGAGCATCAATAAGATATTTTTTACTTTGAACATTGAACTTTGAACTTTGAGGTTTGATCTTTAAACTTTGAACCGAAGGTCACCGACCAACGGAAAGTAATGAGCATGATGAATTATGAATTGTGCATTGTTCATTAAAACGCATATTCAATATTTCCCGAATGTCCATTCACCTGCAAGGTCTGACGGGCATCGCTGTCAAACTTCATCAGCGTGGGCATAAAGCCGATACGCTTCTCGGGTGTCACGTCGGCATTGTACAGGCGAAAATAAAAATTTCCCTGCACAGCCGTGGTGTCTATCTCCACGAACTGCCCCGGCACGTTCTGTTCCAACAACACGGATAAGAGCTTCTTGCTGGAAAACGGATTTTTGCCACTGAGTATTTGCACACGCATGTGGTGAATGTCGGGATAGGTCTTGTCTGTGTAGAAGAAGCGGGCTTTAACGTGTCCCGGCTCTGTAGGCATCGGCTCGCCACCTTCCGACTCGTCGGGTGTCATGAGTTTCTGTCCAGGCAATTGCACGAAGGTGAAGTCACGCTGCTGGCTCAGGTCCACGTTCATAGAGAAATCGGGCTGGTCGGCTCCTTTGCGGAAGCCCTGCAACACGCCCTTCGCTTCTGCGCGGACGCGGTAGGTGCTGTTCGTCAAACCCCTATCCTTAAATAGACTTGCTGTCTTACTAGAAAAACTCTGACCATCCAGCATGAAATAGCAAGAGTCATACGAATAGGGCTCTGCCACCGTCAGATGATAGTAGCCGCCGTCCAAGGGCTCGTCGTTATAGCTGCAACCCGCAAGCAGCACCACGGCCGTTGCCGTGAGAAAGATTTGATTGAGTATTTTCATTCTTTACAATATTTTGGTAGAAACAAGGCGGAGTTGCCAGCAGAGTGTGCGGCACACCACCTTGTTGTTATGATTCCTCCGACCGATAGCATTTTTGTCCAAGTGCATGATAACAGTCCGGATGGAAATAATGATGCATTGTGAATTATGCATTATGAATTATCTCATCATTACTTTCGCTGTCTTGTTTCCAGCTTTCACCACCAACAGTTGGTTCTTGGGCAAGTTACTGATGTGGGTGGTTTCGCTGGTTGCCACAGTGTTGGCCACCGTCCTGCCAATGGCGTCGTACACAGTGATGCGGCTGCCTTTCACGCCGCCCACATACAGCTCGCCACCATCTACCTTCACGGGCAAAGGCTGATTGGCGGTTGTGGTCTCGATGCCGCTCGTGCCGCCTTTCACCGTCAGGGAAAAGTCATCGAGCAAGAGGTCGCCAGAACTAACTTTCACTCCAATTAATAAATATTTCATCTTGCTCTTGTCGTAGGTATAAAATTTGCTTGGAGCATATCTTGCCAAACGGTCTCCAAAATCATAATCGACAGTAGCGAACTTCCAGTCTCCCTCTATAGCCTCTCCATTTGTGACTATGCCTTGTGAATCTATGCCTTGGTCTGCCACAGCATCTACATTACCTATTTCATCGCTGTCGGAGGAGTGCCACATTCCAATGCAATATTTCCATTCTATAGGCCTCCCTTTATAGTTTTTCGCCTTGATTACTTTGTACCAGAAAGAAAACGTATATACCTTATCTAACCCTGTAACAGAGGCATCTATACACTGTATCTCATTACCTCCACTTGGATAACCTTCGGAAGCATACATCATATACAGCGCTGCGTTGCCGGAATGAGCTTCGGAGACAATTGTGCTGAAATGAACATCCCCTTCTTCATAATCAAATGGATTATACCAGCCTGTCGGACGAATGATACCGTTTACCTCATCAATGACGATTGTCTCACCTTCAAACCCTGGATTACTAAGTAGATTCTCCTGCGCATTAACAACAGTTGCGCTGCCAAGTAGCAGCATGGCAAAAAGTAAATTTTTGGTTTTCATTTGTTTTTCTTTTTAATTAAACGTATCAAAGGATGGTAAGCCAACCTTGGCTGGCCTACTATCCTGAGAATATTTTATATTTATCTTACCCAAGCCTGAGCCGTCCAGACTGTTTTTAATCTGGGGTTGAACGCACCTTTATAATTGACAGCCTCTATGCCGGTAAGAGAATAGGCCCCCGTCTTGGCAGGATTGTCAAGCGGTATCAAAGCCTTAGTCTTGTAATTGCCCCATGGATTGTTAAGTTTGATGAGGCTATAATCCGTCAGTCCCACATTGGAAGCCGATGGGGTAAAGGTATCATTCGTAGCTTTGTCGGCACTGAAGTTAATACCAGCTACCTGTCCATTTGAAGCAGCACAAATAACATTGTTTTCTAAAACATAGTTAGAGTTCTTGGTTTCTCTCAGAATGCCTCTCGGAAAACCATAGACCACACTGTTGATCAATGTGAACTCACAGTTGCGACGGAAATCAGCGCAAGACTTCAGAGCAGTTCCACTTTCACCAACCTGCGCTACCTGTCCTTTTGTAGTTCCTTTTATCGTCAAATTGCTCAATACGGGATGAGTGAAGGGAGTCTTTGTAGAACCAAGTTTGTCATTGTCACATTCGATACCATTCGGGTCTTTCGAATATTTCATGGTAGGCTCGATGGTGACCAGCGCATACTGGATAGTTCCTGTGTACCCCCAGTCGAAGTCGAGACCATCGTCGTCGGTGGCAGTGGAAACAAGGTACTTGCCGTTGACGCATCCGCCGAAGAACTCGAAGGCATCGTCGGCACCATGAAATGCCTGGCAGTGGTCGAGCCGCGTACCACGACCCACGCCACCGAAGGTGAAGGCGTTCAGCTCATTGTCGGCAGCAATGCTGGCACCGGCATATTCCACGCGTACATAGCTCAACACGCCAGAATTGTCGTTGTCGTTCGTACCGCCGAAATGGATGTCCACGCCTGCGGGTGCTGTGGATGCGTCGATGCCCTCAATGGCACACTCCGTGCCCTGATTGACAACAGCCTTGCCAAGAATGACGAGACCGCCCCATCCGCCTTTCTGTCCATTTTGGGCTGTGAACACGATAGGCTTATCGGCTGTACCCTGAGCCATGATTTTGCACCCACGGGTGATGATTAGAGCAGAAGCCATGGTGTTTTCACTGTTGTAAAGACCCTCAATGCGTGTACCCGGCTGAATGGTGAGCGTGGCACCGTTGGTGACGTAGGTTTTTCCACTGAGCTGATAGGTGACATTGCTGTACAACGTCTTGTCAGCACTGATGATACTCGACAGCGTTTCCGTTGCACGTACATTGTTCACTACAGGGATTGTTTCGTCCTCATTTGAACACGAAGTCATTGTGACTCCCACTGCCATGACTGCTACGAGGAGCATGGCGAACTTTTTAAAATTCTTCATAATAGAATGAATTTAGTTAATAAATGATTATTAATAGATGCCTCGGGACCGTCAAGGATGAAAAGTTCCACTGTTGTTATCTTACTTGGCTGGACTTTCTCGTATCTGGTCCTTTTGCATACTATCTCGAATTGATGTAGTACCCTTACGGGTGAATTAAAGTTGATAACTTACCGTCAGAGAGAGATTCACCCCCTTGTTGATGCGGCTGATGACCCAGTCACCGGGGGTATAGTCCATACCCTTGTCCGTCCAATCGACAATATCCGACCAGTTGCCACTTGTATCGATGTACCCGTGGCAGTTGCGGTAGAGGATGTAGTCTTCGTGAAGCAGGTCACTGGCATTGAACTTCACCTCAAGCCGATTTTTCAGGAACTTGGCGGCAAGTTGTAGGTCAAGCACATTGCGCGGATTCTCGTAGATGTCATACGCGTCATTCTCCGCTGATAGTAGCAGACTGCGTCCTTTACGCCCATAGTTGACTGTAGCGCTAAACTTCTTACCGAAGTAGCCCAACCCCGCGTTCACGGTGTAGGGCGACATTCCCATTAATGGGCGTCTGCGATTCTTATAACTGTTCTGTATGCTCTCATCGTAGTTGAGTTTCACTGTACCATCGATAATCGAGAAGTTGCCCGTGAACCAAAGGTCACGGAGGAAGGAGCCAGGCAGCAGGAATCCTAACGACTTGCGCACGTTCAGCTCGATGCCCTTGGCGGTGGCTTCGGGCAGATTGGCATGAATCTCGTCGTAGTTGTGACCGTCCTGTCTTAGCCAGGTATAGACCTCTGCCGGATCCTTGAACTTCTTGTGGAATAGGCTCAATGAGACCACCTCGCCCAGGGATGGGTACCACTCGAAGCGCAGGTCCCAGTTGGTGATTTTGGACTGCTTGACGTAATCTCCAAATTTTGTATAGGTAATCATGCGGTCTTCCACTCTATAGTATGGGGTGAACGTGAGTTCACGGAACTCAGGGCGGGCAAGGGTCTTGCTGAAGGCCAGGCGGGCGTTGAGCGTGGGCGTGATGTTATAGACCAAGGTGGCAGCGGGCAGCCAGTCGGTGTTTTTAATGGAAATAGTAGTGTCGTTCCAGTTAACACTCGTAGAAGTCAGGATGGCTGTTCTCGTGGTGGTGCTTGTTTGGGCATCCTCCATACGCACGCCAGCGGTGAGGTGGAGACGGTTGAAGAAAGTGAAATCGCCCATCAAATAGGCGGCATGCACGTCCTGGCTGCCCTCGTAATAGTCAGCGTATGAACCCATGATGCCGACCGGCGAATATACCGCAAAGCCCTGTTCGAACCATTTGGGATTGAAGGCATCGTTGAGGGGTAAGCCTTTATCCGGTAATTGGCCGGTAGGGCTTGTTATGTGGGGCTTGATGTACTGCTGGAAAAAGTCGGACCGGCGAAAGGTACCCATGTAACCAGCCTTGACACGCTGCTTGTTGCCTGCCACCTCGAAAGGATGCTCCACGTTGACTCCTACGGTCTTCTTGCTTTCGTTCAAGTCGGAATACATCAGATGACCACTGGTAAGATCAAATTGACTGGCGCTGCCACTGGCAGGTCTCCAGCCAAAGATATTCGTCGTATAGCGGTCACCTACCATATTCGCTTCGACCAATGCAGTGTTGGGGTTGGTGCGGTTCACCTTGTTGTAGGAGGCATTCCAGGTGAGGATGAGCTGATCCTCCCAGAACTTGTGCTCGCCGTCCATCTGTGTCTGGAACATCAACGTGCGCAGCGGGTTGCTGTAGAGCTCTCTGGTCCACCATGCGGTGTAATCGGTGACGATAAATCGGTCGGTGGTGGTGTGGGTGAAGCGGTTATTGAAGAGATTGCGCCACGTAATTTTGTGGTTGCGCGCCTGCCAGCCCATGTTGAGTACGGCACCGGTGGCGGTGACGAAGTTGTAGGCTCGGTTGGTACGGAAGAGGGAGTCGGCGCTGATCATTCGTGCCTCCTTGATGTTGTGGATGGTCTGCTCGTTGCGGTAGGTCAGGGCGAGCACAGCGCCGAGCTTGTGGCCGTTGTGCAGGGTGATGGGAATGCCTGCCGTGAGCGAGTAGGTCTGCAGCGGCAAGGCCTTGTACTTGAAAAACTGGATGGGGTTGCGCTGTGCGGCGTTCTTGCAGTACACGTCAGCTGCCTCGGCGGAATGGTCCTCGGTGGCCCACTTGCGATCCTTGATATTGCCGAAGAGATAGTCGGAGGCGTAGTTGATGCCCGTCTCCATGGTTTTGCCGGTGGAAATGGTATTGATACCCGTGCCGATGCTCACGTTGAGAAACTTCTTGGTGGGCACGGACAGCGTGTTGACCTCCACCAATCCGCCCGTGAACTCGGCGGGCAAGTCGGGGGTGAAGGTTTTTGCGATGGTCACCTTGTCCACCAGTCCGGCGGGGATGACATCGAAAGAGAAGTTGCGCTTGTTGGGCTCAGTGCTGGGCAGGGCAGCCCCGTTGAGCTGCACGTTGTTGTAACGTTCGCTCATGCCGCGCACCACCACATATTTACCCTTGTCGATGGTGACACCCGAGACGCGGCCCAAGACCTGCGCCACGTTGTTGTCGGGGGTCTTTCGAATGAGGTCGGCACTGATGCCGTCGCTCATGGCCATGCGGTTCTTCTGCTGGGCGAGCATGGCATTGGTAGTGGCATTGCCGTAGGACGCTGTAACGGTGACACCCTGCAGCTCGTTGGTGGCCTCTTGCAGGATGAAGTCGAGCGGCGTGGACTTGCCGCCGCGCACCTTGACATCGGAGATGCGCATCTTTTGAAAGGAGATGCACGAGGCCTCGACGGTGAACGAGCGGGCGGGCAGGTTGGTAATCTTGTAGTGCCCTTTGATATCGGTGACACCTCCCTTGCCGCTCATGCCCACCACCGTGACGGTGGCGCCGATGACGGGGAATCCCTCCTTGTCGAGCACGGTGCCCGCAATGGTGCCACGCCCTGTAGTAGCAGAAGGCTGTCTCTGAGCGGTTGGCGTGAGCCGTGGCTTGTTGGCATCTTTATAGACTACGTACGACTTAGCTCCTGCACCTTTCCTGTAGCTGTAAGGTGTGGCGGCGAGTGCATTGGCAAGATCGTTCTCTACACTGACTTTTCGCGAGGCCTTCACGCTGATGTTATCCATGTTGGACGAGTCGTAGTTGATGTCTACACCGTATTGCTGCTGTATTCTCTTGAGTCGGCTGCTGAGTTTTTCCTTCGGATAGCCGGCTGTCGCCACTGGGCTTTTGACTGTTGCTGTGGGGGTGTTTGCTGTTGTGGTCATACTACTGGCAGATGTTGCATTGGCGCGTAATGACGGCCATACGACCAGACCTCCTACCAGCAGCAGAAACCCTGCGATAAAGGATAGGGGAAAAGTGTAATTCCTTTTTTTCATTGTTTTGTTTTTGTTTATTGATATTCTTGTTTTGTCGTAGGGGCGTGATTCATCACGTTCCGCTATTAATATCGTCTGCTTGTCGTAGGGGCGTGATTCATCACGCTCCGCTATTAATATCGTCTGCATGCCCTTACCGAGTTGAGATGATGATGGCATTGCCCAGGTCGGCATACTGCACATTAAAAATGACGCAGATATCATTCATCACGTTGGTCACGGTGGGACGCGCTGCGGTGGCCGAATAGTTGATTCGAGCGGAGGCATCGATGGCATTGTCGCGAATGACGATCTCCTTGCCGAAGTGGCGACGTATCTTGTCGCAGAACTGCTGTCGCGTGGCATCGGTCAGGCGAAACTCATGACGTTGCCATTCAGTCATGTCGTCCACGTCTACCTGATGTACCGTTGCCCGTGCTGTCCTGGCATCGTAGGCGATTTGGTCGCCGTGACGATAACGGCCGAAGGAGTGTCCACCGTGGGCTTTCTTCACCTCGACACATCCGCTGCTGACGGTAATCTCGCTGATAGCCTGCCCAGGATGGGCGAACACATTAAAAGATGTGCCGTGAACTACGGCGTGGAGCTGTCCGGCTTCGACAGTGAACAGGCGGGCAGAATCGGTGGCGACATCGAAGAATGCTTGTCCGCTTAGGGCGACCACACGGGAAGAACGTCCAAAATCGTCGGCGATGGAGAGGGAACTACCGGCCTGGAGATCCACCCGCGTGCCGTCGGGCAGGGTGATTGTGGTGTCGGTGACACAGTGAGCCAACTGCTGTAGGCGATGCTGCGGAACAGGCTGCAGGTCAAGCCAGGTGAGCATGATGCCTACACCGAAGAGGATCAGCACCGCTGCTGCAATGCCAAAGAACCTGGGCCTTGCCGTCCGTGGTGAACCCACGATGTTGAAACCCAGTCGAGCAGACAGTGCCTTTCGGGTCATGTGCTTGCATTGCTCAATTTGCCAGGCTTTCAGTGGAGAGACCCTTGTCGGGGAATCTTCCGGCATGTCGTCTTCAAGGTCATCTGCCTGGAGAGGGGTGTCAGAAGACGATGCCATGTACTTATTGTAGAAGTCGCAGGCTTCCTTGCCGTGCTTCCTCTTTTCTTCATTCATATACTCATTCATAATCAATCCATAATTAGTTTACATTGATCGGAAATCATGATGTTGAGTTCTTAACCGAACTCTGGTTTCATTTTCCATGAAGGGCATTGATGCTCCCAGTGCGCAGGCATGACGTCCGAATGGTACTCAAAAATGAGATGCCCCTCTATATATAATACCGAAGAAAAGGGGTGACCTTTACCGCAAATCACGTTACAATCATGTTAAGTTTTCTCTTATCCTTATTTTAATGGCTTCCCAGAAGAAAGGGCCGCATGAACGCTTCTATTTTTTATAACAGATTATTCATAAAATTGTATTGATATTTTAATAATCCCAAACTACCTTTGCCGCATGTTAATCTATGAACAGCGATCGATCGTAGGTGAGACAACGGAAATGGATGATCTTGAAGCGCTCCGGATGATTGCATCAAGATGTGAAGGGTGGCAGAAGGCTTTTTCCACTCTTTACACACGGTATGAGGATACTCTAATTACCTATTATTGCAGGACGCACGACAAGGAGGCTGCCAGCGACATGGCGCAGTCTCTGTGGCTTACCCTCCTGGAAAGAGCAGAAGAATTGACGCACCTCGAATCGTCGGACGGGATTAAGGGTTTCCTGATGAACTTAGCCCGCTGTCAGGTCATCGACCTATACCGAAAAGAAGCACTGCAAAAAAAGTACGGTCTGGCATCCTTGGATGATAAAGAACAACTTAAGGTCGCCGTGAACAGCATGGAGGATGAGTCGGCGGATGCCTCAGGTGGCATAGCCAGTCGGGAGATTGAATCCATCGTCTCGAAAGTATTGAATAGATACAGGAAAAGGGAACAAATCGTGTTCCGCAAAATGGCGGAGGGCTGCCCTGCCCGTGAAGTGGGCAGGATGGTAGGCTATACGGAAGCCACTGTCTATAAGAAATATAGCCTCATGCGCAGGAATATCCGCCTTGCTCTGATTCAAGGTGGCTACATGCTCTTAGCCCTGCTGATGTTTACGGAGTGACACGACCGTAAACTTCGCCCCACTCCATTTCCCTGAAATAATACTTGTATTCTTTGGTAGCGTTCCATTGTTTCAAAGGGACATAGACGCTCAGCCCGCAGCAATGGCCGGGGACGAGCGTAAGCTGGTCAAGGAACTTGTTGGTGGCGGCCTTGTAGAGCACCGCATCGGACAGGGCTTTGTCGAATGCCGGAGTGGCTTGGTTCGTTGACTGATGAATCATGTCAGCCAGGTCGAAAAAGACGTGTGGGTCATTGTCGCGATGGTAGGCTTGCAGGGTGCGGGTGTCCATCGTCTCCACGCAGGACAGCCTGTTTCTTAACAGGACGTTCACATTCTGGTAGAGGGCATCCATCTTGGACGCATCAACCAGTGTAATCGTGGCAGAGCGCATATTGCTGTATTTCTTTCCCTCATAGTGGCGATAATAGGTCTTGCAGGCCTGCACCAAAGCATCCTTTCCACCGAACAGAAAAGGCAGCACCTTGGCATAGGGAATGCCCGAAACGTCGTACTGGGCTTCGGCAAGTACTACCGTGGGCGATCCGATGAGGTACTGGCACTTGTGGCGTAGCTGGTAGAACGTCTCGACATTCGCCATTAGACAGGCATCGAACCAAATGTAGTCAGCCACGTGGTCGGGCAGCAACTTGGCCAGGGCGTCTATCTCTATCAATGGAGAGGTGGTTGCCTCGTTGGGCGTGCCGTCAAGGCCCATATATCGGGTGTTGAGATTTTGACGTGAAGGGACGCTGACCTGCATGATATCGTGCGAATAGCCTCCCGGCAGCCAGCCCGTGGCATGTCCCCACAACACAAGCCCGAAATGGTCGGCAGGAACAAGCTGCTTAGTCTCACCAATGACACGCACCAGCGTTTCCGCCTTGGCCGAGTTCTCCTCTGGATAGTCTTTAAGGGGTATTTCTTCTCCCTGCCTTGAAATGCGGAACAGCCGTGGTGAAGCATCCTGCCGGTCGAGATAGATCACCGTGTTGCCCACGTCCTTGCTTTTCATTCCCTGCTTGAGCTGACCGACCGCATAATTTACCTGTGAATCCATGGAGTTGTCGGCCATCATATAGACCAGTGTCGTGAAAGAAAGGGGGGTGCCGGGCATTGTACCGTTCTCCTCAGACGAACAGGCGAGGAGGCATGCGGACAAGAGGAGGAGGTAGGCCAGCCGCCGTACCCCATGGACAAGGGAAAGTTTCTTTGAGCTCTTCATGCTTGGATGGTTAATAAATGGCACAAAGATAGTCAGTAGAAGTTACAAAGACTTTAAAAATAGAATAAAAAACAAAAACACTTCTGGAAAAATTCAGGACGAGCCCTATGGGAGCGTGAGAGGTTTGATTACGTATGAACGGCTACCAAGAAACAATGAGACAAGCTGAGGTATATTGAAAGAGAATCCTTGCTGGCATCCTGACAGAAGATGGTGGCGAATACCTCTTCTGCTATGACGAATCGTATCTCAACCGTAAAGATGCAATGCCTGTAAGCCTGACGCTCCCATTACAAACAGAAACATTCGTGAGCCCAGTATTGTTTCCATTTTTTGACGGACTGATACCTGAAGGATAGCTGCTTGATGTGGCACTTCGCAATTTGATTTTTGCTGTTATTCCATTTATATCTCCATCCTTTAGTGTTTCATTGCTTTATCATGTCATGCGCCCCTTCATATGAACACCTCTTAGTACCTATTTCTGTGCTTCTTTCAGAGCTGTTTCTAAACCTGATTCTAAAAGATTGCATATTCCAAACACTACTTTGTGTTTGAAGATATTATGAATCAAAGCGGGAGGCTCTATCATCACACTGAACCGCAGCGGGACCTGATGCGAGGCCCCGTGATAACTTGCCGCGCTCAACAGAGCCACATAGTATTTACGCCCCAAATGGTGCATCATGTCGTCCAAGTAAAACGACTGTGGCACTGCCCCACGCAGCACATACTCATCTGGTACTATGACGTAGAATCCGCGCAGAGGCGACATAATCCGTCCCTTGCTCACCTCTCTGGTCAGTGCCCGTGCAATGCTGCCAGCACTCATATCAGAGTATGCCTGCTTCACCTCATCGTGTGTGAAGGTGTAATTGCCTCTGAGAGGCTTATCATATATCCAGTTTGCTATGCTTGCCATTTTCTCTCATTTAATATTTTGTTTGCAACAATAGACATTTCTTGTCTAACTTCGCAAATAGATAGCAAAAAGTTTGTTCTATTATAGTGTTTTTAAGTTATTTTATTGACCAACATTAATTTTCATTGTAAGCATCACCAGTAATCCAAAGTTGAAAGGGTTCACTATCCTTATTCATCATCTTAAGTGCATCTGCTCTTTCAATGTTGTAATGTATAGAACTAACATTACTGTGCTAACCAAATATTAACTTTTGATATGGGAAGCTATTGGATAGAATGAGTTTTTTAGGGAAATGACCTTGCTGTATGTGCAAACCAAAAGCTTTTTCAAAGGGATTATTGTTTGCACGAGGAGTGTCATTTACCGTATTCTCTTCACCCAAACACATATGATGTTCGGTAAACATAATCTTTCGCAAACATAATTTTGATTAGAATTAAAATGATTGGTGATTTTGTGTGTTGATAGCGATTAAAATATTATCTTTGCAAAACATAATGTTTGGCAAAGATAATTATTGATAATATGGAATTTATTGATAGAATAGAAGAAACTGCAACGTTCAAGCGCACGCTGGGCCTTAGCCGGCCTGTGCTGATTGTAATTTATGGCAGGCGGCGTATTGGAAAGTCAGAACTCATCAAGCATGTTTTGACCAATCAGGATGTGTACCATCTAAGCGAAGAAGCACAAACGCAGCAGCAGATAGATTCCTTTGCTAAGACTGTCTCTTTTACGTTTGATGGATTTGACCGTGTGTCATACCATGATTGGGAAACGATACTCATCTCTATCAATCTATATGTTGGGGAGAACACATCAGTTTGCTTAGATGAGTTTTCGTATCTTGTCAAGAGCGATCCTTCGCTGCCTTCCATCATTCAACGGTTGGTGGATAGCAAAAAACTGAAATACAACCTAATACTTTGTGGTTCCTCTCAACTAATGATGCACTCATTGGTACTCAATGAGAAGTCTCCCCTATTTCAACGATGTGCTTGGCAGCCAAAGCTGAAGCAACTGCGTTTGCCTTATATCAAAAAAGCCCTGCATTGTTCCGACCAGCAAGCTGTTGAGGAATATGCCGTTTGGGGTGGTGTGCCTCGCTACTGGGAACTCCGTGCCGACTTCGACAGCTTGGAAGTGGCGGTGCGCAATCTATTGGTCAATAATTATGGCACGCTGTACGATGAGCCAACACGGTTGCTTCGTGACGAGCGTCGTGATACGGCCACGTCTTTCTCTTTGCTCACTACGGTGGGCAACGGGGTGAATCGCATTTCGGAAATAGCCAGTCGTATGCAGCAGCCTGCGACTAATCTCTCTCAGCCCATCAGCATACTGACCGATTTAGGCTATGTGGAGAAAGATATACCATTTGGCGACAATCCGAAGAGTAGCAAGAAAGGACTGTATCGTCTTGGTGATAACTTTCTTTCCTTCTATTACAGGTTTATCAATCCCAACAAATATCTCATTGAACTCGACCGCCAGGATCTTGTAATGGATATTATTCGTAAGGACTTCAGTACATACGTTGGTCAGGTATGGGAAAGGATTTGTCGCGACTTCGTGACAGGTAATGAAATCGATGGTGTAGTCTATGGCAATGCCTCACGGTGGTGGGGCAACATACCAAAAGAAGATGGCAGCAATGACTACGAACAGATAGAGCTCGACCTTGTAGCTGAATCGCTCGACAAGAAACACATCCTCGTGGCAGAATGTAAATGGCGAGAACGCGACGAGGCACAGAGCATTTATGAGCAATTAACAAGCCGTGCCAGCCGCTTACCATTCGTAAAGAAGGGGCAAAAGGTACACCCGATATTGTTTCTCAAAACAGAAGCCAAGGCTGTTGTTCCATGCTATTATCCCAAAGACATCATAGCGTCTATGCTTCAAGAGGATACCCCTAAAGAAAAAGTATAATATTACTAAACTTTCCCACTTGCGATATTACCGCATTTCTATCAGATAGTTCTAGGCAGATATGCCTTAAAATCATTGTGTTTGCTGTGGGTCAAAGTATGTTAATCAGTGGATGTGGACTGCACCGTCAACAATTTCACGATGTCGATTATCTTCTCAGTTTCTGTATCGCCACCCACGATCTTGGCCATTGTCTCGGAGATGTCAATCATGAGATATTCTGTCAATACAGCCAATAGTCTTACTATTATTATGAGGACTCTCTTCCATTGTACTTACGGACAATAGTGCGACAAAACATGCTAAACAGGACAATACGCCAGTTCATTTCAGAACGGTTCATGGAAAGGCTATATCAGTTCTTTCCTGTTTCGAGTAAATCATAAAAGTGGGCATTATACATACCTATGATTGAAGTCTGATTAATGCGGAAAAGGATGTGCAAAATGACGAGCGAGAGGATTAACTGAACCATATCAACACCATGGTTCTTGTCTAGGGAGTGTCAGGACAATACCTGCCCCAGAGCCAACTGGCCAAAAGAGGTTAAATCGACCAGTTGGTTGCCTTTTTATACTAAGGAGCTACTCTAACTCTGAAATCCTTTGTATATTTGCATTCATAGAAGGAATATTACTATATTATATATCAGATTGTTATCAATGCTAATACACAAATAATAATTGCCGTCTTTTCTTTATTATCCTTCTATTTCAATGACTTAGGAAATATTTTTCCAAGTGGAAAAGTGTAGTTTTATTAGTTGAAATATATTAGGGAGCTTTGCTATCTGCTCTGGAGTAACTTTGGGCTCATCCATCTCTCTTTGAGAGAAAAAGTCGAATATTCTTTGTTTCATTTAATTACGATATAAATAAGGCACACGTAACACTTGCTAAGGAATTCGCCTTAACACTAATAGTTAGTTAATCATTATCTATCTGAACATGAGCACGAGTTAGGATACTAGAATGGATATAACCTCGCGCATTGAGTTGCTGCATGCATTCTGAATATACCACACCCTTATGCTGTGGATCTGTGATGGTCACCGCCAAAACGAATCTCTGTGAGATATCAATACCATCACGTTCCCTTGACTGCTCAGCTGCTTCGCGATAAAGCCCCTCTAATTTTAGAGCCCATTTACGTCCGCTCGTCAATGCTTTCTCTTTGTTCTTTGGAGTCATCGAAGAAAGATCAACATGATATTTCTTCACTGGCGAGAACTTACCAGCATTTTCTATCAGCACACGTTCACTTGCCCGCTCAAGATTCTTCGAAGCAGCTCTATATAAACTAGCATTCAGCACATTCACTGCATCACTAGAAGTTCTTGCCTCATTACGTATCGTCCCTTCCATTCTTACATGCTCCACATGATCATAGGTCTCAAGAAACACGCTTGCCTGACTCTGACAATACTCATTTCCTTGACTGGCATCCAACACCGGATCCAATACTATTGTCACACGAATATCTCCATAGAAATATCCTTCATCATCAACAAGACTTTCAGGATATGGAAAATCTAGCGATACAACATCCCTGCCCTTATCCAATGTGTGTTGAAATACCATTGTGCACTCGTCTGCATCATTCTTTGTCATTTCCACGAGACCAGCAGGCAATCCATATCCCATTTCCTTCTTCAGATTTTCAGTAGCCGTGGTTACTTCCTCAGGATAGTCTGCATGATGTATCAAAAGGGTTCTGATGAGCAATGGATCAAAATTACCTCCTAATTCAAAAGCCAAATTCGTAGCCAAAGAAGCCACACGAGGTGTTGAGAAACTTGTACCACTACATAGTGAAATCGACCTTCCCATTTCCGACAGCATCTTCATATGGGTATCTATATTACCGCCATAATGCACAAGGTCTGGTTTCACCGTAAATTCCACACCAGGTCCTACTCTTGAAAATGGACTTCGATGATTGATCTCTGCATCCCTCACAGTAGTTTTCGCATGCGCGATACTTCCAACTACAAGACTCATCAGAGAGTCTGCTCCATGAGTAATTCTGATACGCGCATCTCCCAGCTCCACATTACCTGCCGATTTACATATCAAAACACCATACAGCTTTTGAAAACTATCCAAGGCGACGGCAAAATCCGAAAACCTTCCATCCTCGACTTCAATTTTTGAGCCTTGGGATAGATTCCACACATTCACGTCTGGATGTCTAGCAATAGATTCCCTAATATAACGCACCAACTCTTTTTCTGACACGGTAACACGATCACTGTTAACAATGCAACTCTGAATCATACAAGGTCCCGTCTGGGTTAGTTCCTTCTCTTCCAGCATATCACCATAATTGATTACACTGGCCACCATGCTTCCATGACGAGGAGCCTGGTCAGTTTCCAAAAGTCCAGAAATATTATCTTCATTTGAAACCCAAGACGCCAGATAGTTATTAGCCGAAACACCTGAATCCATGATACCCACTTTTGGGTAAGATACATTTTCCTTAGGGCGCATCACATCCATTGTTGATGCTTCTAAATCTGGTGCTACTTCAAACTCAATAGTGGGCATCTTCCTTACCGAAAGGACTCCATCCATAGTTGCTATTGTCTTCAGGTTATCACGAGTTGTATTTGAAATTGAGAACAATCGCAAACCACTGGCATAGTGTAATTCTTCAGCATCTAAACCTTCTGCACTACACCAATCCCTCAACATCAAATTCGAACGATGGTTCAATTCTTCATTCAGATAATCCACCAATTGCACCTTTGCTGTATCACCTTCCTCCAATGTTGGATCTATCTCGGCTTCATATTTCTTGATCTTCTTGATGGCAGCCAAACCTATCCTTGTAGATTTCACGCCAATTTGTCTATTTGCAAATCTACCTTTAATTGTATCATAATCACTCTTAGAATCGATTTTTACAAGCAGTTTACCTGCTGTAGCTGATCCCAGAACATTGCGTTTTGTTCTCACGTCAAACATTTTTCTGATGCTTGGACGATGCGATTTTGCTGTAGCCTTTTCTTCTAAAATTACTTCTGTCAGCAATGGCAATGAGCGGTCTCTATCGAAATAGTTACTCATCCCTGTAAGATTCGTGAACACCTCATGCGCATTACGCTCGATATTTTCATCATTCACCCATTTCGGTGCTTTTCCGCCACCGCCGCCTTCAGCCAAAAACACGTCTTTTTCTCCCCTAAAAGAAACTTGTTGGATCGGTAATGTTTTAGCCATAATAATTAGATCGTTATTTTATTAGATTATTTTTCAGATAATATATTTCTTACTTGTCTTACGCTGATATTTGCCAAGATAGAGATAGATGTTTGGGCAACCCCATACTGACTCAGGTACTTCACAAAATCATCCTTCTTCTTATGCTGTCCGTCGTACTCATAAATTGCAGCCACAATCTGTTCGTATGATATCTGTTTCGTGCCATTGATTACGCTCTGCACCTTCAACTTATTCAGCATCGTCACAATATCCGATGGTGAAAAATCCTTCAACAAGTCAGTAAGAATATTCATCTTTGCGCTATCATCTGTTACAGTAGCATCAAATCCACTTAATTGTGAAGTTACGATCTTAACAATGGCATCCTTATCTGGCATTTCCACTTCCAGCTTCATAAAAAACCTGCGCCACACGGCCTTATCCAGTAAGTCAGGATGGTTGGTAGCTGCAAGCAATACACATGACGAAGGCAACTCATCAATATTCTGCAACAAACTATTAATCACGCGTTTCAATTCGCCCAGTTCGTGATTATCGTCACGAGCTTTTGCTATGGCATCAAACTCATCCAAGAACAAAATGCAAGGCATACTGCTGGCATACTGAAAGATTTTTCTAAGATTCTTTGCTGTGCTACCCAGCAGTGATGATACGATACCATCCAGGCGGGCCACCACGAGAGGTAAGCCTGTCTGTTCACTGATATAATGTGCTATCGAGGTTTTACCACATCCTGGTGCACCATACAACAATAGAGATTTCTGTAAGTCAAGACCTGATAACTCCAATTCATCTGAATTATTCACCACATTGATAAAATCCTTCACCCGGCGCTCTACCACATCCGACAGCACAATATCTGTATGATTGCTATTCTCAGGTATTACCTCAACTATCTGCAGCTTACTGTCTGCATCCAGTGGTATCATACGCATGGCATCCATAGTAGCTGCGCTTCTACTGGTTGAAGCCTCTATTTGAGCCAAAATGCACTCAGCCATCTCCTCGTCACCTTCAGCCTTTAATCTCTCTGCCAAGCGTTTGGAGTAATTGATAATCTTTCTTTTATCATTCGAAAGACCACCTTCTATTATTCTAAGTATATCTGTAGACATGGATTTCCTATTTTTGGTGCAAAGATAGTGATAAAACAATTTTACTGGCACTTGTAATATAGAAATTAACTCTGTTTTAACATATATCGTGCAGAATTATCATATAATCGTACACGCAATAAATAAAAACGTATTAATTATCATTAGGATTTGAATACATCAGAGTTGAATTACCCCTTATGCTTAAATACAGCAATGAATCGCAGCTAATTAACTTCGTATAATGCTTCGTAAATTATATGCATGTATAACAAGTTTCTTTAACTTCAAAGACATACTATCCATTTTTATAGTGATTTATAATACAACAATTATCTGGTCGTCCACTTTTATTGTAGTTGTATAATTAGGGTCTGCTGAATTATTATCTCTTCACAGACAGAGGGTAGCAGACGTAGACCCTCATAGTGACGATAATGA
>NZ_QFFX01000036.1:0-28909 GCF_023522295.1 Prevotella sp. TCVGH
AGTATATACAATGCTGTTTTTCTAATGGCGGTCATTAGAAAATGACAAGAAGCTTTTTCTAATGACCGATTTGGGATAAACGGTATTTTGCTCGATATTGTTCACTTTATGAGTATGGTTTAAGTGTTTTTGATAGTCTCTGATTTCCCTATTTTCTCTTATATTTCCCGCCATATCCCTTTCACTTGGTAGAACATTAAAAGCCCTCTACCTTTGTATCGTCAGAGCTGACTGAATGCCCTATGCGCAAGGGCAAGTTATTCATTTCAAAACAATTGAATTATGACGATAAACGAATTACTGGGCAAACCTGTATGGCAGATGACTGGTGAAGAATTACTTTTCCTTGCACAACACAGTAATATATTCACGTGCGGGGAATCAACAAAGGCTTCTTCCTCCAAAGAAGAAAAGCGATATGTGTACGGATTGGCTGGCATCGCACGTCTCTTTGGGTGTAGTTTGCCTACAGCTAACCGTATCAAGCAGAGTGGCAAAATCAATCGTGCCATTACGCAGGTGGGGCGCAAGATTATCGTTGATGCCGACCTTGCGCTAGAATTGGCAGGGCGAAAGATAGGAGGACGATAATGAATACAACTGATTATGAAAACATTTGGCAAAAGTCGCTCATTCATGTAACCGATGAGTTTACGCTTCCTCCTGTTGTACTACAAGTAGGTGATGCTATTATTGGCACACTGGGGAACTTCAGTGTATCGACAGGTAAGGCGAAAGCCAAGAAGACTTTCAATGTGAGTGCCATCGTTGCAGCAGCCCTTGTCAATGGACAAGTGCTGGAATATCAAGCATCATTTCCTGAAAGTAAACGCACGATACTTTACTTTGACACGGAACAAAGCCCTTATCATTGTCAACTTGTGATGCAACGTATTTTGAAATTGGCAAAACTGCCGATAGACAAGGAACCGCAGAATTTGAAATTCAGTCATCTTAGAGCCATTGCTGACCCTAATGAACGCAGAGAAATCATCCGTTATGCCATTTACAACACGCCCAACGTGGGCTTGGTAGTTATCGATGGTATTCGTGATTTGATGCTCGATATCAACAACTCTACGGAGGCTACCAAGTTAGTGGGCGACCTGATGCAATGGACGAGTGAACAGAATATCCATATTCAGACCGTCTTGCACCTCAACAAGGGCGATGACAATGCACGAGGGCATATCGGTACAGAACTTAACAACAAAGCAGAGACCGTCCTCCAAATTACAAGGGATAACACTATGCCCGAGCGCAGTATCGTTGCTCCTGCTATCATTCGCTCCAAGCCTTTTGAAAAATTTGCCTTTCGACTTAAGGAGGGTGAAGATGAGATTTGCATTCCCCAATTAGATTTCTCGTATTCCGACAATGAACGGAAGTCGCATCGTTTCTCCTACCAAGAGTTAAGCACTAACGAACATCGAAAGGCGTTAGAACAAGTATTCTCTACAAGCGAAATTTTGCCATATAGTACACTAATCGTAGCTCTTAAAGAAGCTTATGCTAAGATTGTGGGGCAATCTTATGGGCAAACCAAACTCAAGGAACTCTTGCAATTCTTGCTCAACAAAGGTATTGTGGTTAAGGAAGAACGAGGAAAATATCGGCTCAGCCAAGACCATCTACCCTAAAACCTTTGGTCGGTCGGACGCAGGCTATATATACCTGAACCAACCCGACCAAATAGAAATAAGTTTGGTCGGTCGCAAAGGGGTGCCTATAGTAGGCGACCGTCCGACCAAAAAATCAACCAGCCTCCAAAAGAAAAAGGCTGAGAATTATTCTTTTCAAACATCAAAACAAAATCACAATGGAAATACAAAATATCAAGCAAATCTCTATCACAGATTATTTGCAGCAACAGGGTTATTCACCTGCACGAGTACAAGGTATTCACTTTTGGTACTGCTCTCCGCTGCGCAACGAAAGTACACCATCATTCAAAGTAAATACAGAGCGTAATCAATGGTATGACTTCGGCTCGAGCGAACATGGCGACATCATCGACCTTGTATGCGCTTTATATCGTTGCACTATCAGCGAAGCCATCAGGCTTTTGAGTGATGCTAAACAAGTAGCGCATCAAGAATTTTCTTTTGGTGGTGAAAGAAAAATCTCCGAGCGCAAATTGGAAATCCTATCTGCGCAACCGCTCTCTAATCCTAATTTGCTCCGTTACCTCACAGCACGTGCCATTCCTCTTCCTATAGCCAGCGCCTACTGCTCGGAAGTTCTATTCCAAAATATGAATCGGACATACTATGCTATTGGATTTGCAAACGATGCTTTGGGATGGGAAATCCGCAATATGTATTTCAAAGGATGTATCGCCCCGAAGGCTATTACAACGATTAAAAGAGGAACCGACCGCCTACAAATCTTTGAGGGCTTCATGGATTTTCTCTCGTGGCAAGTGCTAAATCCTTCTTCAACCAGCGATGCTATTGTACTCAACTCTCTGGCACTTTTGCCACGCATCAAAGAACAGATGATGGGCTATCGAGAAGTGGAGAGTTTTCTGGATAATGACGATGCTGGGCGCAAATCTTTTGCCGTTTTGAAGCAAATATTTCCGCAACTCGTTGATGGCGCAGCACGCTACCGGTTGCATAAAGATCTCAACGAATGGCTCGTTGCTCAATCCAAAGTGAAAGAAAAGCTACCGACCACGAAACGTGGTATCAGAAGATAGTGTTTATCAGGGAAGCAAGTTTGTGTTTTGAGTATCTCAAAACCTACTTGCTCCCACCATTGGGAGATGAAAATCCCGTTGGTCTCATCAAAAAAAATAAAAAATGGAACAGAAGAATAAAGGTGGACGACCCACCAAGACTTTATCAGAGAAACGTAAATATCAAGTGCTTCTTCGGCTTAATACAATGGAGTACTACACCTTGTTGGGAAAAGCACGTGAAGCCTCTATTACTCGTACCGAGTTTTTGCGACAGCTCATCACAAAAGCAGAAGTCAAGGCACGTATCAAACCCGAAGAGATGCAACTCATCCGCACAGTCTCGGGTATGGCAAACAATCTCAATCAGATAGCCCATCGACTCAATGCTTTTGGCATTTATGCACTCAATGAAGACTTGAATGCACTCAAAGTCCTCATCCATGAAATCATCAAACGCTTGAAACCATGATAGCAAAGATTATCAAAGGCGCAGACTTCGGAGGCGTTATCAATTATATGCTTAGCAAAGAGAAAGGAAAAGCTAAGGTTTTAGCGAGTAATAACATTGGTTTTATCGACCAAAACCTATGCGCCGACGAGTTCACTCTGCAAGCCTCTATGCGCCCGAACGTGCAGAAGCCCGTTTGCCATACGATACTCTCGTTCTGTGCCAGCGATGCCGAGCGACTGACAGATGATGTGATGGTGAAGATTGCCAATGAGTATTTAGAGAAAATGGACTACGGGAATACGCAGAGCCTTATCGTAAGACACAGCGACCGCCAGCATCCGCACTTGCACATTTGCATCAATCGCATTGGCAATGATGGCAAGACCATCAGCGACCGCAATGAGAAATACCGCTCCACAAAGATTTGCCGAGAACTGACCGAGCGTTATGGTTTGACACTTGGGGAAGGGAAGAAGGCGGTAAACCGCCAACAACTGCGAGGAGAAGATAAATTGCGCTATGAGATATTCGATGCCATCAAAGCTGTGTTGCCCCAATCGAAGAATTGGAAAAGCTTTGTCGCAGGTTTAGACAAACAAGGCATTACCACTCGTTTCAAGACGAAAGGCAATACGGATGTTGTGCAAGGTATCATCTTCGAGAAGGACGGTTGCAGTTTCAGTGGCTCAAAGATAGACCGCTCCTGTTCTTTCTCGCGCCTTAATGCAGAGATAGAGCGAAACATTCAGCAGGCGCAGCAACATCTATTGAAAGAGCCAATGGCACATTCGATAGATGAGAGCGGATTTGCAAGCGACTTATCCGATACACTTGGCGAAGTCTTTACGATGCCAATGCCCAGCGGAAGTGTGGACGTTGATGAACTTCGCTTTCAAAAGAAACTCCGCAATAGAGCCAACCGCAAACGTAGAATTTAATCATCTCAAAATTAAAGTAGAATTTAATCATCTCAAAATTAAAACTGTATGAACAACGAAATAGCCCCCGTTCTCGACATTCTCGAAGAACTCAAACAAGAATGCAAAGCCATCAGCAAGGCTCAAACAGAACTGCGTACCACGCTTGCAGAGCAACCTGCTAACACAAATGCAGAGCGTACCACAACGCAAGAGACCGTGCAAATTCATCTTTCCAAAGAAACGCAAGTCAAAATCAAGGAGTACCAACTTTTTGTTTTGGAGGCATTATCTCAGTCGAGCAAGAAACTCGACCCGAAGTTTGAATCCTTGCAGCAACTCATCATAGAGCAACAAAAGCCCGTAGAGTATAAGAACTACTCGTTATTCGCAAGCATTCAATTAGCCGAACGCATATTGCTCCTGTTAGTTTGCGGCTTGGTTATGGTCAGTTGCTGGCTCTTCGCCATGGGAGCCAACCAACTGCAAACCGCCTCCGATTACGACCTCCGCTACCGCTATCTGCGAATGCAAGGCAAAGCTACCGCTTCGGACTTTACTGACCTTGACAGCATCTTTAGCACACATCGCAATTCCCAAGCCATTCAGCAGATGCAACAAAAGGTTGTCGATTACGAGCAAGCCCTGCAACGACAAGCTGAATTGTTGTTGCAACAGAATAAAATTAAGCAAGAGCAAAGAGAACTAAAGAAGTATTTGAAGAAATAGCAAACATTCCAAGAAGTTGTTTTAAATAGCCTCTTGGAATCCTACTAATCTAAAACAACTTCTTAATTATTTTTGCAAAACATGTTAACAATCTACATTTTGTATTTTGTGGAACAGGATTTTCTATCTTTACCGCCTTTAATTTATAAATATCTTGCGAACTTATTTGCATCTGAAAAACTTCAATATCAGGTTTGTTTTTAATCGCCTTGAATATCTTATTTTTATTCTCTTCTGAGCATTTAACACCTATGTATATTGCTTTTATGCATCCTTTCGGAAGTTGTGGAGTTGGAAAATCAGGACTCCCTTGTTTGTCAAAATATAAAAGTCTATGTTCATGTTCATATTCCCATGTTTTTTGTTTTGTAAAGAATGCCTCTTTGAATGTTAAACTGTCATTGATTTCCCCACAATCCATTAATGGAAAACGTTCTGTATAACTCATGGGCATTAGCATGAGAATTCTTCCATCTTCAGGTTCGGTCATTGTAAATGAAGAAGGAATACAATATTTTACACAAAAACCTTTATGATAATTTGCATAGTGTGCCCACATTACTGTATTTGCATACTCCTTTTGGAATGGTAGGTATATAGGATAATCAATTCCCTCTTTGTACGGCAATGGAATATTTCTTACTAAACATCTTGCACGAATGTTTTTATATGCCACTTCTTGTATTTTAAGATAATCCTTCTCATTTTGATTTTTTGTCATTTCCTGTTTATAGTGCATCCAGGGGAAAAATGCCGTATCAACAGGATCATTAAATAAATCAACACTGCATAAAGAAATTGTTTCATTTGCTATATCTGCTAAAGAATACTCGTTAAAATCTCTAAATCCATAAAATTCAAAATCATTATGATGGGTATTGTTTATTGCGTAGAGTTCATTATATACGCTATTCAATGATGCTGTATAAGCTTTGTCCTTGTTTCCTTTATGTATATAGCTTTTCGACAATAAATCATATAAGCGAACCTTTTCCCAAAAGAAATACTTGAAATCAGAATGTTCTAATTTATCTGCACCTTCATTCAAAATACTAATAGCTTTGTCATAATCATTTAACTCCATACATGCTTGCCCATAGGTAATATACACAAGAGGAAAAGTTCGTTCAAACCAAGGGTTTCGTAGATTTTCCCAGTCATTACGAAATTCCTCCAGTGTATTTATTACATATTCAGCCTCTTTTTTATCTCTAATCTTAGCATTTAGATAAAGAAAAGATTTTATTTGTTCGTTTTGGGTAAATGCTTTCATCGTACTTTATATAATATTCTATAGATTTGTGTAATATACTATTTATTTATCTTTATCGAGCATCTTCGACAATTCTTCCTCAACTTCCTCCACCGTAGGCAGAGCAGATTTAAAATTCTCAGGAATAGCCTTTGAGAGTTGGTAATCGCTCACACCTATAGGCTGGTCGTAACCCGAGAGGGCATATTGCGCCACCACCTTATCTCCTCCATTGCAGAGGAGCAAGCCGATGGTCTTATTGTCGTGCTCTCCACGTAGGGTGTCATCTACTACATTAATATAAAAGTTCAGTTGTCCCATATATTCGGGCTTGAAAGGTGTGGCTTTGAGTTCGACAACAACATATGCATGTAGTTGGATGTTGTAGAGAATGAGGTCGGCATAGAAATCAGAATCGCCTACTTCAAAATGCTTCTGCTGCGCAACAAACGCAAAACCGCTGCCCATTTCGAGTAAGTACTTTGTGATATGCGAAACCAATTGCCGTTCAACGTCTCGTTCTGCCATTTTATCTGTTTGCCCCATCATATCAAAGATATAAGGGTCTTTCATTAGATAGTTGGCAAGGTCGCTTTGTGGTTTGGGCAATCGTACCGAGAAGTTGCTCACTTTCTTTGCGGTAATCTGCCGAGCAAAAAGATTAGTTTCAATCTGCATTTGCAGAACATTACTGCTCCAACCATTGGCAACTGCCTGTGTAATATACCAAAAGCGTTCACCTAAAGGCAACTTGCTGTTAAGCAGAATTACATGGCTTGCCCAGTTGGTGCGAACAATGGCAGATTGCTTGAAGATATCCTCTATCTTACTAATGTCGCTCTGATAGATAGACGACAGCATTTCAGAAATTTCTCCTAATTCCGCAACAGACTGTTGCGTAATTATATTTCCTTGAATATCTGTAGTTTGTATTTGCGCAAGAGGCTCTTGCGTAAATTGATTTAGTTTGCTCGTTAGTTGTAATATATTATCAACCGAAGGACTATTAAACCATTCTTCAACCTTACCCATTTCTGTTAGAACCTCCACAGAATAAGCCTTTGCGAACTGGCACATATAGATAAGGTTGCGGGTGGAATACCCCTTCTTGTCGGGATATTGTGAGCGTATAGCCTTGGATAGATTGTCGATAACTTTGCTTCCCCAGCCTTCTTTCTTTTGGAGGTAGAGAATAAAATGCCCCACCTTCCAATAATGGAAGAGCATATCAGCATTAGCCGAAGTAATCATGCGCACTTGTGTATGCTCAAGATCAGTACCAATGGCTCGTACAACGAGAGATAACTCTTGGTTCTCAGTTTTATTTATTTCTTGTCTCATTTTGTCTTGGATTTATAATTGATTGAATTTACTCATGGCATTCGCCTTGATGTCGTCTGCAATATCAATGTAGGGTTTCATTGCCTTGTAGTCGCTATGTCCCGTCCACTTCATCACCACCTGCGGAGGAATGCCCAAAGCGAGGGCGTTACAGATGAACGTTCTGCGACCAGCGTGCGTGCCAAGCAAAGCATATTTAGGTGTAACTTCGTCAATACGCTCACTACCTTTGTAATACGTTTGGCGCACAGGCTCGTCAATCCCTGCCATTTCTGCTAATTCCTTGAGATAGTCATTCATTTTCTGATTGGTAATGACAGGCAAGACCTTATCATTTTCGAACGCCACATCCTTGTATTTGTCAAGAATCGCTTTGCTATGATTGTTCAGCTCGATAATCAGGCTATCGGAAGTCTTGACTGTTGTAACCTCAATATGGTCGTCTTTAATATCACTTCTGCGGAGGTTGAATACATCCGAATAGCGCAAACCAGTGAAGCATTGGAAGAGGAAAACATCACGCACACGTTCGAGCGCCTGCTTGTTGGAAGGGATTTTGAACTCTCGGAGACGGTTGAGTTCGTCCCAAGTGAGAAAGATGATTTTCTTTTGGGTACTCTTGAGTTTAGGCTTATAACTATCGTAGGCGTTGTTTTGATGCACACCTTTCTTGAAAGCCCAGCGCAAAAACCACTTCAAGAAACTCAGTTGCTTACCAATGGTCGAATTGCGCATTTCCTTTACGTCACGGAGATAACCCACATAGTCATTCAAGCCTCGCTCATCAAAGAACTCAAAGGTAAGTCCTTCACGAAAGTTGGTCAAATGATTTTTCACGGCTGCAAATTTCTCAAAAGTGGAGTCCGTCCAATTGTTCTGACGTCCACAATCCTCGACAAAATTGTCAAACGCCTGAAAGAAATCGCAAGGCAATGCTTCTTTTTGGAGCTTAGGCTCTTTGCTCGCAGGTTTGTGCAAAACATTGAAAGCCTCCTTAATCTGTTCGGGCGTTGGCATTATATCCTCCACCTCAAACCTCTTAAAGATTGACTGTATTTCCGTGTAATACTTCAAGAGCGAAGCATTGATTTCAGAAGCCGATTGTTTTAACTTGTTGCTACAACCATTCTTCACACGCTGCTTATCTGCATCCCATTTGGCAGCATCAATGCGATAGCCAGTGGTGAACTCAATCCGCTTGGATGCAAAATTAACGCGCATACGAATAGGCACGTTCTCTGTGATAAGAACTCCGTCCTTCTTCCTGCTCTCCAACGTGAAGATGATGTTCCGTTTGATATTCATACCTTCGGGTGTATTGTTTGATGCACCCAAAGTTACACCCTAAAAATGATATTACCAAAGATTTTCCGTGAAATCTCATTTTATTAATACTTTGCGTAAACCGCTATATTACAATAGATTGATGCGATTTGATAGTTTATGATAGTTCGAGAGAAAGAGCCTCTCTCTCCGCAATCGCATTAAGCGCAAATCCCTAAGTTACAACAACTTAGGGATTTTTTGTTTCCCCTTGTTTATTTTTTGACCCACTTTTTGACCCACTTTTTGACCCACTTTTTGACCCACTTTTTGACCCACTTTTACTCCGAACACTTTTTAACATGAAATGATTTTTAATTTGTGTAAAGATAATTCAGTATATTTTTTCTTGCTAAATATCAGCGTTTTACGCATTTTCTCAAAAAGGAGGATTTGAACCTTTGTTATCAATCGTTTCATTCGTGTTCTCTGAATGCCGTTTCGCATCTCTATTTTCTTACTTTCCCTTATGTTGTTTAATTTTTGAACGTATCAGTTCTCCAGCACTTATGATAGCCTTCTTATTGAGCACTACACCACCTTTACTAAGCCCCACACGTTCCAACGAAGATTGCCTAATGCCAATCTCGTCAGCCGTCAGTGTACTGTAAATGGCAGGGATCGATCCGAAATAATAGCTTTTATGTCTCTGAATCAGGTGAACATGGATTACTTTTGTCATACTTTACTGGTTGATAATTACTCTAAAATTACAAAATAGTTACTATATACGATATTTTGAATGATTTTATTTCAAAAATCTAATCATGATTAGTTTTCTGCTATTCTATAGAAGACCGTCTGGTTTTTCATTTTCCTTTGCAAAGTTAGCAAGGTCGGCAGAACGCAAAGTATCGCCATACTATTTGAGAAGAATTTCATAGCAGCCTTCCTCAAATCAAAGATTTGGGGTTTCCATGAAATTCTTCCCAAATTACTTTGTTTATCTACCAGTTGACCTTGCTCCCTCTGGCACGTAAAATTAGAAATCCCGACAGTCTCCTACTGCAAAACAGCAAAGAACTAAAGGGAAATGTATCACTTAAAGCATCATGATTATGGATATTTCAAACAGAGAAATGGTTTTAACGTCATTAGGGTTTTTCAAGAACGACTATCAACTTGATAACTTTCGCTCCAACTTTGGCTATGATTGGACGGACGAGGATTTGAACGAGGCTATCGACACCGCAGGGTACGAACTTTCCAACGTGCGCAACTTCTTAATGGAAACACTTTGGCTAAAGGTGATAGAAGAATATGTAGACTATAGAGGTTGTGAGCGTGAAATGTTTGATTGTTATGTGAACGGCACACTTGACACACACTTCTATTTCAATCATTCGGAGGTACAATGCACCGAGGATATAGAAGAACTCTTGAACTAAACAGAACATCAGACACTCACCAAGTAGCACCTATTTGGCGAGTGTTTATAAAAATAAGATAAAATGGAAAATCTATTTGACACATTGGTAGCCAAACTTCGTAAAGGCATCGTTTCTTTCGTTTACAAGAAAAAGGACGGCACGGAACGCCATGCGTGTGGAACCTTGTATGGCATCGGACATACCATAAAGGGGAAATCAAAGCATCATCAGTGCAATTATACCCTTGCTTACTATGATGTGGACTGCAAGGGATGGAGGTCATTTATCATAGAGAACCTTGTGGAGGTGGGTGAACTTCGGCAAGAGACCATGGACGAGCATCACGACATCTGTCTTGCGCTTATTGTAAAGCTCAAGGAAAAGATGAAGAAAGAGGGCAAGACTGCCTTCGCCTATCGTAAGGCAGATGGAACTATCAGATATGCACATGGCATTCTGTCTGACGGCATAGATGTTTCGGGAAGATATTTTGTCTATTTCGATACCGACAAGGGCGAAGATCGCAAATTTCGCATTGACGCTTTTATCGGTATCGGTGAACCAGAAGATTTGGAAGGCAATAGCATATCCTTTTTTGACGAGACACCGATGACAACAAGCTGCAGTAAGTCATACAACGACTGCAGCACTTTGGACATCAAGTCTATTCTTGCCAAGCGAGGTGTGGCGATTGAGGACACAGAGAACTTTATGGTCATAGACTTGCTACCCGAACTTAATAAGGGGCAGTTGAAAGACCTTATCTGCAAAGCTGCAGAAAGGCTTGCATCACTCTAATCAAAGGTAATGCCCCGACTAACCATCGGGGCGCAAATACTTCCATTATGTTACGTTATCCAAGAGTTGAAATCATCAAGAGAAAGACTTTCGTACCCATCTATCAAGAGCAATACGAAGTACAGACCATGCGACCTAACCGACCTATGAAAAGCAAGTTTGGAATGAATAAGAGCCAGGCAATGGCTTATTCAAGAAGAGAGATAGCCCTGTTGAAGCAGGAAGGATATACCAAAGTAGTATATCAGTCTATGATGGTGAACTTAAAAACCTTTCGTCCATAAAACGCTATTGTGGTGGAATGATGGTGCAAGCATGGTGCCACATTCTACCATTCGCCGTGTGCTGCTCACACAGCTCGCAGCACCCTCCATCCCCCCCAAGCCCTATTGTCAAGACTATGCCCTAAAATTGCAAGTCACTACCGAGGTAGCCACTTCTTTCACCCATTGCAAAAACACGCTAATGCAAGTTTTTGTTACTACTTCTTTCCCTTTCGGCTTGTTCCTCACGCCTGCTCCGCCAGAGTTCCATCACGCTGCAGCCATCTTCGTCTTTGTCCTGTTCCTCTTTCGCTCCACTGCGACAGCGGCGAAGATGGCAGACTGCTTAATGGAACACTGGCTACGCAAAAACCCTTAAAACAGTTTCTGCTGTTTTAATCCCATGAAAGACACAGTTTCTGACCTTTCAGGATCGCCAACAGAGTCTTTCAAGGGATTTTGGGAGAGCGGTAGTGTCAGCATCTTATTTGGTTGCCTTGCCAGGCTGTCTTAGTTTCTTTCCCTTAAATCGTTATTTCCATAACCCTATGTGGGTCGTTTACACTCCTGCAATCACTGCCTGGATTTAATTTTACTTAGCAAAGGTAGCAAGTCCTGTCAGAACGCCGAAATACCGCTGCGCTATTTTGGAATATTCTTATGGCAGCCTTCCACAAATCATAGATTTGGGTTTTCCATGATAATCTACCAAAATTATTTCGCTTATCTGCCTTACGGGCTTGCTTACCTCACGCAAGTAAAATTTGAAATCCCGACAGCGATGCTGCAAAACAGCAGAACGAAAGGGAAACGTATCATCATAAACATCGAGATTATGGCAAACTGGGCAACAACAAGCTATCGTATTGAGGGTAGCAAGAGCGATCTAAAAAGAGTTTTCAACGTGATTGACGGCTTTATGACAGCAAAGCGGAAGGCAACCAGCGTAACGACTTCCAAGGATTGGGAGGGGAACGTCGTCGAAGCTTTGGGTGCGACGGAAGAGCAGTTATCAAAGAACTATCTCCGAGGTTTCATCCAAGAGTATGAAATGGATGGCGACACCATCCGCATTGAGGCGGAAGAGGCCTGGGGAGCAACCGACTTCCGACATGTACTGCGCACGCTCATGCCAAAACTGACCATCTACTTTATCGTGGAGGAACCAGGGTGCGAAGTGTATGCAACTAACGATGTCGAAGGCAGGTATTTCACCCAGCGGTTCTATGTTGACGCTTGCATTAACGGCGACTACCAAAGCGAGTATTTTGAGACCAGAAAACAGGCTATGGCATATGCCGCAAATCTAATCGGCATGGAAAAAGTAAGCAAAGCCAACCTGGAGAGATGGAATGAAGACCATGAGGACGATGATGATTTCATCTACGTCCATGAGTTTGAGATTGTTGATTGCTAAAGGAAACGGAGGGACTAACCATCCCTCCACAAAAAAATATTTTAACATGAAGAGTATTTATAGAGTAGTGATGGTGCATAACGGCAATATAGAATGGACAAATGACGTTTTTCATTCTACAAAAGACAAAGCTCTTGATGCCTTACAGCAGATAGTGAATGAAAAAATAAAATTTTTGGGATATAAGTCGGAATTATATCAGCTACATCCTTGGGACAGTTTCCCAATAAGAGAAGGAGAAACATCTATTTGGCGAACAGTACACATGGTAGTTAACGTTATAGATACAGTGCATCAGAAGAAAATGACTTATGGAATTATTACATACAGATTAGACTAAATTAGGTAACGGAGGGATTAACCACCTTCCAAATTTTTTTTTAATATGAAAAATTATATTGTTAAGTATTGCGACACAGTTTGTTTCAGTCATCCACTTGAAAGCATCAAGACAAAACCGAGTCATTGGGTTTATGAAAAAGATTTTGAAAAATTAGAAGATGCCCTCACCTTTGCAGAGCAAGAAGAAAAAGCATGTACTTTGACAAAAGTGAGCGACCTTGAATTTTGCCCGACAGATGAAGAACGCAATAAATATGTCACTTTTGTTGATGTATTAGAAGTAAACTATGATGAAGATGGTGAGATTGAAGACACTGACGTTGTAGACAGAAAAAACGTCATAGAGTTTTGGATTGAAGATTAAAGAAACATCGATACCCGCCTACTCGGCGGGTATCGATTTGAAAAACAGATGCTGTGTAGGCATGTCATTGCAAGCTTATACCCAAAGCTGATAGCCGACTATCCACATTCATCATTTGTCGTGTGCTGCTCTCACAGTTCGCAGCACTCTCCTTCCTTAACCCTTATCACTCACACAGTGATCTGAAATTGTAAGTTACAACTGAGGCTATCGTTTCTTTCACCCATTGCAAAAACACGCTAACGCAAGTTTTTTTACTACTTCTTTCCCTTTTGGTTTGTTCCTCATGCCGGCTCCGCCAGAGTTCCATCACGCAGCAGCCATCTTCGCCTTTGTCCTGTTCCTCTTCGATCCACTGCGACAGCGGCGAAGAGGCAGACTGCTTAATGGAACACTGGCTACGCAAAAACCCTTAAAACAGTTTCTGCTGTTTTAATCCCATGAAAGACACTGTTTCTGACCTTTCAGGATCGCCAACAGAGTCTTTCGTGGGACTTCGGGAGAGCGGTAAGGTCAGTATTCTTTATTGAGCCTTCATAGGCACTCTTTACTGTTACCCTAATTCTTTTCTCCATTTCGTCTGAGCCAGTGGCACAGACTTCATGATAGCCCTGCAAAACACACTATCGTAAGTTTTGTTCTTATCCCAACCCCTCTATTACTCCTGCGGAGTTATTTATTCAGTAAGCGTTGCCTACTTCTTACCAGGTAGCTGCCAGTATTGATTTTATTGTGCAAAGGTAGTGTGGCCTCCATTCCTGCGAAAGTACCGCAGAAGCTATTTTCAGGGAATTTTGGACAGACCCTCCACAATTTCTATCAAAATTGGGTATCCATCCAAAATTCCCTGAAAATTCCTTGCGCATCCATTGCGTCCCCACTGTTACCATGCACATAAAAATTCAATCCCGGTCAGCTCCCACTGACAAGCAGTGGGAAACTAAAGGGAAAAGTATCACATCATTAAAACTTAAAACATGGTAACAATTCAAATTCCTGCCAGTGTCGATACAGCGATGTCGATGATTGGCTATGAACCGAAGACCACCTTTTGGATGGACTTTTCGATTGCAGACAAGTTTGGTATCGAGGCTATCGTTGATACTTACAATCATGCTTTCAAGGAGTGGCACACCGACCACATCTACCTCACCGAGCTTGTGATGGTGCTCAACCACAAGATTTGGCAGTGGTATGAGAAGAACGACACCATCGCAAGGGTGTACGACAAGCTTTGGCGCAAAGCTGATGAGTGGGCGCAGGAGAATCTGCACGGTAAGGAGTTGCAATACTTCTACGAGGTAACAGACTAACAAGGAAACGGAGGGACTAACCATCCCTCTATAAAATAACTTCCAATGAAAGATTTTATGTTATCAACTTGTTTCGTTGTAAACAGTATAAACTTAATTGTAGCGAATCAGTTATCCGACTTGATGAAATGCGCTTTCTTTCTGCTGTTTATTGTTTCTGCATTTTTGTGGCTATTTTACTCAAAGAGTGGTCAATCATTATTAAACTATTTGAACAACTATGAATAAAGAATATTTATCAGCTCATTGTCCTTATTGTGGTAGTCGCATCTATCGTAATAGTCATGGCTATCAATGTGAACATTGTAATTTTCATGTAAAAAATTATATTTGTAATCGACATTTTAATAAAGAAGAAATAGAAAAAGTACTAATGGGAGAAGAAATAATAATAGACGGTTTTTCTACTAATACTGGAAAGATATTCTCTTCCATTCCGGTTATACAAAACTATACGATTGTTCTTGACAATACAATAGCCCTTCTTAAACAAGGACGTATTGTGGTGGGTACCAAATCTTTTGTTTGTGAGCCTTTCCAACGAGAAAAATCTATTACGTTCAGAGTTCAGCGTATGTATAATGGTCATCAGATGACCATAGGTGAAATCAAAACCTTGTTACAACAAGGAAAGGTTGTTATTGATACCTTAGACGAAAGTGGCAACAGACAAAACAACGAATTGATATTGCTTTCAAAGCAGCGTATGAAAGTTTCGTTTACATAAAAACATAATAGTAATTTTCTGATAAAAACAATATTTTTTAAATTGTTATATATATCTTTACACACAAAATTGATAAAATATTAAACAAAATTGTTTCACACAAAAAAACTGTCATATGAAAAGACTAAATTTATTTCACTTATTTATTCTTTGTGTAGCTGTATTCTGCTTAACAGCTTGCGAGAAAGAAGACTTGAATGACACGAAAGGAACAACTAAGCCAGTGACAGCCAAACTGATTGTAACTTACACAGGCGACACAACCATGTTTAGTTCTAAAAGTTATGTTTATGCCATTGATGAGCAAAAACTATCTCGTTATAGTGTTTTTGTTGATAACATAGAAGACTTTCATACTGGATTAAATTGGGCAATGCAAGGTAATGAACTGCCTACATTGAATAAAATCTATTCGCCTTCTACAGTATTGGATCAAAAACAAAAATTGATTAGTAGAACATACTATACGTATGCAGATATTGCCTGCTTTGGGTACTATGAAGATTTTAGCCAAACTGTTACAAAGCCAAACTACAGAAAAGAGGAAAGCGGCGAGATAAATGTAAATATTAAAGCTTTTATCAAAGATAAATTGGTACGTGAAGTAACTTATACAATCAATTTAAAAGAACCAAAAGCATGGTTAATTTTCTACAGCGACAAATCTTTTGCTGATAAAAGACATGAAGGAGACGGACTCCACAATGAAAATGACGACAATATCCATTTTAATGTTGTAGTTGATAATTAGTTAATATTTTGTAGAAAAAATATAGGGACATAGATTGTTGATACTATGCCCCTATATTTATAGTATGGTTACCTAACTTCTATTCATCCATAGGAAAATCAAATTTCTTAGCACTATTTGGTCCGATTTCTTCATCTTCCCAGTCATCAACATCTATGTTTATTTTTGGATCCTTACCTGGAGAAGTAGCTGCCAATATGGGTTCACCAATTTCAAAAATCGTAATTTTGGGTGATATATATTTCTTTTTCATCTTATGTGTCTTTTTTTTTATTCCTATCATTTTGCTTGTTAAACATCAGAATTTAAAAACAGGTCGTACCAAATTTTCACCTTTTGCTGTACGTGGCCATTGCCAGTATTGTTTCTCAATAGCATTGTAAAGCCAAACCTTCGCTGTACTTAAATTTTCAGAAGGATTTAGCCAATAACGACCAAATTGGTCGTCACCGTACCCATTCCCTATATAAAAAGGATCATAAACATAGTGTTCCTCTCCTCCATCAGGAGTTGTTCCTGAATACAGTTCGGTCGATGCTAATAATTTATCAAGATTACCATAATCCCATGACTGGTTTCTGTAATGTGGTTGATTATTGTATTTTGTACCACCACAAGCATCAAATATCAAATCAAAGTCTTTGAACCGTGGTACATACCATTGAGTCCATGAAGGTGCTTCACCTAAACGCTTATTTTGTGAAAGCCATGGACTTATATTTTCCAAATCAAGTATGGTAAAAAATGGATTACCACTCTTTCCACGTAAGTCTCGTAATGATATGGCCAGTCCATGCTTACTGTAAGGTGCAGGACCATCACCATTCTCGTTTATATATGCAATCATGGCAACGGGATGTTCGCCAGCTTCAACAGCATCCTCACTATAGCGGTAAATATTACCTGCATCGGATATTACCCAACCCAGTTTAGGTTCTTGTAATTTAGGTTTTTGGTCTGGGTAACCAATAAAGTCATCCGTTAGAGTAATCGTGTATTTGTATCTTTTCCCAGATTTTAGATGAGCCTTGAAAGGAAAGTAGGTTTTTCCATACGACGATTCACTTCCAACAACGTATTTGCCTTGTTGTTTTATCTTGCACTCCAGCCAAACATATGCGTAAACTTCAGAAGGGTCAGATTCAGAAATACCTTTTTCTATGGACTCAATGGTATGTCCCGACTTAGGATCCCATGGTCGCTGATTCATAGGTGAAATAAAAATATCATGGTCTGGATTCATAAAAACAGGATTTTGATCATCCTGGTAGTTGAGAACATCAAAAGAGTAGTCGCCAATCCCTACATCATCATTTCCATAGCCAGCAGTAATATTTCCCTGATTGTCTATATAAAATGTAGCATCGTCGTGAACTCCTTTCAACCCCATACGTCTAATATAACAATCAACTGTAGAAGATTCGTTTGCAACATAAAACCTGATTTGCGACATTAGGTGATGAAACTGCAAATTAACGGTTCCATTGTTTTTGCTTTTATCTTGGTTAGTAGTATAAGCGCAAACATAGTCTACACTTCCTCCCTTGTACCATCCTACTTCCAGCTTGTCTCCGTCAAATCTGAAAGGAGTTTGTCCCCCATTATCTTTATCATTGACCGCAACGAAATTAAGAGGATAGGTAGGCCATGGATAAGTTTTTTCATCTTTACGATATGAAAAGTGTCCATTACCGTCATTTACAATTTCAACATCTTTCATGTAAAAGTCGTTGTCAGGAATCATACCTTGATAGGTTTTAGCAGGAAATGCCGAAACATAGAAGGATTTCAAGTGTTGGCGAAAATTTTTTGAGTCCAACGAAATGCGAGTTCCTGTTTTCGCTTCGGATACAGAGAACTTAATGGCATCGCTCGGCATCTTGCTTCTATCCTCCAACTCTTCTTCCGTACAAGACGTGAAGCCCAATGATAACATGGCTATAAACACAAAAGCCATTGAATTTAATAAATTAAAATGTTTCATTTTGCATAATTATTTGGTTTAATATTTATTGGATCTATATGCCAGCCATATACTTTTAAATTTATAGGAAAAACAAAATCTATTAAGCATTTCTGTCGGTATTTCTTAGAACCCTGTTGAAATTTTGGCTGTTTCTGCTTTTCGTAGATTACCTGTATCACCTGTGAATAGGTATCGTTGTTTTGCCGTTGTTCCTCGTCAATCTTGGCCATATAGTAATCTGCTGCATCGGCATCCAAATAAATATTCAGCAGTTGGTGTACCGTGTCTCTTTGGAAATCTCCATCGAGGCTAAGCCAGTCAGTTTGCTTATAAGTTTTTTCCTTTGGAGCCTTTTTGTCATCTTTCTTTTCGAATGGAAATAGCGGAGTATCGCCTTCCTGCCATGGTCGATCCTTATCAGCATCTTTAGACTTTGGAAACTCTCTTGAATACACGTAAAAGCGCAGGTTCCTGGGTGAGCCGTTTCTGCCACGCCCATAACGGTCTGCCACTTCAAAATCGAACCACACATCACATTGATTGTTTTGATAAAGCTCATACAATTCTCGTTGTGCTGGCAGGATAACTTTCTCTACCATCGTTTTGAAACGCTGGTATTTCTCTTTTTCCAGTAGCTCTCCGGTCTTAGGATCATGGAGTTCTGATAGTCCGAAGGTAAAGCGGAAGGTTTCGACCGACATTTTCAAGACTCTCTTCTTGTAAGTCTCGTTGGGCATTGCAGGATCGATATAGCGGAAATCGCCCGAATAGAGGCAACATATCTCATAGAATTTTTGCGAGTATTTCGATTCCAGCAAGATTGCCGTATGCAGATTGAGGATAGTAAACGACTTGGTAAGATTGATGACGTACTCATACAGCTCTGGAGAGACACGTACCGTATAATCATTTGTCGAGGTGTTCCATCTGAAAGCATCTATCCAGTGAAAGTAATCCACCACCAGCTGTTTGTCTTCATTCTCATGAAACTGGACGATGGCTTTCTGTGCAAGCGTCCGCACCGTCTTGTAAGTTCTCATAACATTGGTGTTTCCACCGACTGAAGCTAAATCCCGATCAGTCATGTTGAATACAAGATTCTGCCAGTTATCACGCATTGTCAATTCCATTTCCTCATATCGCATCTTGATAGCCTCCGACAGCTTATAGAGGAAACGGCGTTCCATCATCGTATAGCGAAGAGGAGAACGGAGAATAAGGTTGTTGAAACTGAATGAGCATTTGCCCACGTCGCCATTTTCAATAAGGGTGATTCGTCTTTTTGTCATTGTTAAACCCTTTAATTAAATTTTCAGAATTGATAATCCCTGATGTCGTAGCGAAAATTTGATTAAAGGGTACCGGGAAGACAACTGTCAGCTGTTTCGGTAATTGTATTAAAGTGCATCGAAACGACAATTCAAATGTAGGTAAATAACAAGACAGAGCAAAGGAAATGCGACAAAAATTCAAAAAGTCAGATTGTTGCCTTAAATAATCAAGGAAAAGAAGGAGGACTCTTCTCAAAAGGTTACTTAATAACAGATAATTACTCTGATTTTCAATAACTTACAACGCTCTTAAATAAAGCTTATAAATAAATATAATAAATAAAGCTTTATACGCGCGCGAGAAACTTTTAACAAAAGGGAAAAAAATAAGGTCGATGACGTACAGAGGCCGAGTCTCCTGTCTTCTCAAAAGGTTACGAAGTGGACTAATGACCATGGATATTGTTCATAAACGCCCCCGTGGAAATCAAGCTCATTTAATTTTTATCCCGATATTATAACAGATAGATTACAACATTTTCAACGGAGTCAGATAAGACGCATAAGACCATGGAAAGCCGACCACCACTTTTCCCTCCAGTTCGCCAACTTGAATAGCGGTACTACCAATGTCCTTCACCCTTTTTGTTTTTATGTTTTTTGTAGTTTTGTCTTTTTGTTTGACAACGTTTATAACTATTCGGATAACATATATTTTGTCTCTTTGTTTGACAACTTTTATAATTATTTGGATAACATATATTTTGCCTTTTTGTTTGACAACGTTTATAATTATTTGGATAACATATATTTTGCCTTTTTGTTTGGCAAACTTTATGCTTGTTTGGAAAGTATATATTTTGTTTTTATGCTTATTTGTTGTTTTGCTTTTTTGATTGGCAAAGTTTATATTAGGTTGAAAAGCATATACTTTGTTTTATTGCTTGTTTGTTATTTTGCTTTTTTGATTAACAATAAAACATATCGACAAATCGAACTTAGCACATGGCTTCAGAATGAATTTAGTGAGGAATGGCGAAAATGACTTGTAAATATCATGTACAAAGGGATTGAAAAATGGCGTAGAAAATGTGTAGCAAGTTGTACCTTTAGGCGCCTATTTTTCAAATCGGCACATAAAGGTTACTTGCCCACGAAAGTGGGGAAAATATCGTCGCAACTCCGATATTAGGACAAAAAAATGAGGCCTTTTTTAGATTTCCAGCAATCTTTTGAAGATGTCTGATTGCTGCTTTTTTATGGTGGCCATCTTTTTTTTTAGGTCAGAAACATGAGGGAGAATAATTTCATCGTAGTATTCTTTGTCTAATGCTCCTTTGTAAATTAGTTCATTAGCACGCTTGGTAATCTGATTAAGATTTACTCCCTGCTTAGAAATTTCGTGATTAAATTCTGTTATCAAGTCGGCTAATTTATTCAAAGATTCTATGCGTTTAACAGTTCCTTTGTCGTTGAATTGTGCTACTGCATCACGAATCATAGCAGCCATTTGATTGTAATTTTTGGCTTTACTTTTGAATAAATCTAACTCTTTATTGTTAAGATGGAGGTTGATGCGATTTGTTCTTTTGTCTTCTTTCATGCAATTGTGCGATGATGTTCTTACTCAAAGATACAAATTTTAGGCGAGGCTATAGAACTTTAATCCAGCTAAAAATGTTATATTTGCATCGTAGTTTCGAGGCACTTTAATTTATTGACCAGTGGCGGTTTGGCAGATGTCATCCTGGCTATCTTTACCGAAGCTACCTTTACATCAATTAAAGTACGATGATAGCAACCATTCTCCATTCAAGCAGCACATTCAATGCTGTCAATTATAACGAAAGAAAAGTGTCTAAGGGTACGGCAGAGCTCTTAGAAATCTCAAATTTTGACTATCTTCAAAAAACTGGAAATGTGACTGCTGCCAACTTACAGGAGTATCTGGTGAAGTATTCGTCTGTCAATCAGAATATCAAGAATACCCAGTTTCATGTCTCTATATCATGCAAGAAGCAGGAATATACGCATGATCAGCTTTTGGATATTGCGCATCAGTACTTAAAAGAAATGGGGTATGCTGATAAGGGACAACCAGTCTTGATTTATGCGCACCACGATACAGGCAACAATCATATCCACATTGTGACGAGCAGAGTTAATCCACAAGGCAAGAAGATAGAACATGACAACGAAAGACTACGCTCCCAGGCTATCATCAATAAAATCATGGGAATAGAACCAAAGTATGAAGCAAAGAGTATCATTCAGAAGGCTATGGAGTATTCTTTTGCAACGTTGGGACAATTTCAGGCTATTCTGGAGAGCAATGGGTATGAGAGCTATGGGGAAGATGACAAACTCAATGTTAAGAAAGGGGGTACTGTGCTTGATAGCATTGTCATCAAAGAGATAGAACTGGCGATGACAAAGACGACGATGGAGGAAAGCAGCAAGCAGCGCAAAAGGTTAAAGGCCATCCTTTTGAAATATAGGGGGTTGACTTCAAACAAAGAAGATCTAAATAAGATGCTGAAAAAGAAGCTGGGCATATCTCTCGTCTTTATAGGGAAGAAAGATGCTCCTTATGGATATATGGTGGTGGATCATAAAAACAAGGCAGTATATAAAGGTAGCGACATCTTAGACATAAAGACTTTACTTGTTTTCAAGCAGCAGCAAAATATACCTGTCGGAGAACGTGAGAAGGCTATTTTAGATTTTATACGCAAACTGATTGAGGAAAACGATAAACTTACTATCGGCGAGATAAACAAGTCACTGTGGTGGAAATATAGGGTCAATATCTATCACGATGGGTATATCAGAGATAAGCAGCGCAAAATTTCGATTGCGGTTGATAAGGAGTACTTTTCTATTTTACGCAAGAATTTCAGGAGGTTATGGATCCAGGGATTCAATCCTGCGACCGAAGAAGAGAGGACTATCCTTTGCAAGTTTGGACATATCGATGATGAGGGTGTTATTCAGATCTGTCCTGATAGGAGCAAAGAAAAAATTGATGGTACTGTAAACCAAATCAAGGAGATATTGGGGACTGCTGAAAGAGGACAACTATATGACGATCTACGTAATGCTAAAATTCTTATATTCAGAAGAGAGGTTTCGATCTATGCCGTCGATATGGGTAACTCCACAATCGTCAATCTGCGGGATACGGATATAGACCTATCCCAGTTTGCAAGGCACGAGAGGGGTGCGGTTGCTATGCCACCTCCGACAAGTCCACAAAACACAAATTCCCAACATATCAATGCTGGGAACTTATTGCGTCCTACTGGCTCTGGCCATCATTCTAATCGTGAGTGGGAAGTTGGCGGAGGAAGTAACTGGGATGATATAGACGACGAGAGAAGGTTTAAGCGTTAAGCCATGACTACCACTCGGCAGTAGGCTTTGGCTGCTCTACTGGTGCAAAGATTCTGTCAAGATTCTGATGAGATAACGAAACTTCATCTAAGAAGGATATGAAGATGGTCGCTGAATTGGTTATTCCCATTATAACTTTCATATTCCCTGATTGCCACTCTGCTTTTGGCAAGATTGCCCCCGATTTACATAAGCTAAACCAGTGAGCAAAGAATTGGCGGAAAAGCTCACCTTGGTGCAAAGGTTGCAGTTTAGCAATGGAATACTCCTTGGTTGGTTTGCCGTACTTTTGAGAGAGATAGGTTTCTAATCTTTCAGTAAGGCTAACCAGTTGGTTGTGCTGATCAACATTATGGACATCAAATAAACATTGATTCTTGGGCAAACGCTCTTGTTCATATAAGGCTGATGGCATATAACAAAAACCTTCCGTTTCAGGTAAAGGAGTTTTAACTGTAACAGAAACCAATTTGTTTTCAAGGAAATAGTCGCAATCTGTAAAATAAAGTGGTGATGTTCCTTTTGTATAGTTTTTATATTCTAAATATCCAATATCACCTGAAGTACTTCTTATATCATCTACGTTAAAGGCAATACCATCGATGGAAAGAATGTATTTTGACTGCATGGTAATGGAATCTGAAATTTCTGTAGCCTCTTTCTTCTTCTGTTTTTGGCTCCAGTATTCTTCAAAGTTCATTCCCAAGTGATAATAGCCCAAGATAGGCTCTTGTGGCTTGTTGGCAGTGTCATCCTGCGCAAAGACAGTGTATGAGAATAGCACTGATAGGATTAGTAGGCTGTATCGACGAATCATACTTTACGGTTTTTGATTAAAGACTACAAAGATAACGTTATGATATGGTTTTTTATTATTATTTGTTATTTATTTCACTCGCTGGAGTCGAAAACCGACAAAACCAGGCTGTCGTAGGTACGGTGAGCGAGTGATGAGAGTATGGCACTGCGTTCCTTACAGGACGGCAAATTGCAGTAATATCCTCCAATGGTATTGAGGATTGGTGTTTCGGGAAGTGGATGCCCACAATAGCTTGCTGAAATGACGTATTCACCATCTTTCTGTTTGCGGATTACCACATCAGTATAGGTAAGTTCATAATTACATTTTATATTGAGGAAACTTTCTTTCAATCCTAACTCATACAATGGAGAATGTTTCTGAATACCCACTACTATTAGTTGGTGGGTTGATCTTATTTTTTTGACTTGTCTATCATCCAATAGTGCAACGGTACGGCCTCGCAAACCAAACACATTACACTCATACAAGAGTACTCCCTTTTGAACGCATGAAACGTCGATAGCATCATCATCAAAAGTCAGGTAAAAATCTTTGACTGGAATAATAACAATGGTGTTAGGCGATACCTCACGTCTCTTGTTGAGATACTGTTCATACAAAGCCGTATTCAGTGTTCTTTGGTTCCTTAGAGTCTGCGCATGGGCTTGTATAAGGCTTGCCATATAAGAAACTTGTTGCTCTATTAAGTTTGATAGATTTCCTATCAGAGAAAGCCCTGTACGGCTAAAATTCCATTCATGATCTTTGACCACTTCAATCAGTTCGGTATTATCGATGCACACCTCAATAGAATGTGCATTGATAATAAGTGAAGTAATGCGTGCTTCTCTGATGAATCCGACTCCCTCTATTGTAATAGGGGGAGTTATAATGGGATAGTTCAGACGCTCCTGACCTATAAGTAATCGTAAGTAGTCCAATGCCTGTTGCACAGTCGCTGTAGATTGACCACTGATTTGATAATTTTGCTCAACCTTATGCGTCTCAATATTGAAGCGTTGATCCTGCAATATCTTTGCTCCATAGGGAGAAATAACTATATACGAATAGATGGTATCTCCGTCAGAGAAATCGGTGATTTCCCAGCCCAACGTAAGGTATAGCTTATCGGCATCGGCACCAATGACGACAAAAGAGATACCGACATCAAAAAGCACAAGTGCCTTCTCTGCGTCATGCAGAGAGTGGCACTTGTACAATTCTTTCACGAGGTTTTCTAACCTCTTTGTAGATTCTATCACGGCAAAGGTATTTCAAAAGTCTTTACTACATTCTTGCCTTCTCTGTCGAAGAACACCCAGCGTTCAGCACGATATTTGATTCCGTCTTTATCAACACATTCATAGTCGAGCTTCACTTTCCAACCCGACCATTCACCTTTGGGCGTGTTCTTGAAAATCATCGTCTGTACCTCTGTGGCTGCGTTCATCTGACGACGCATAAGATTCACCGTATATACGTCTGCTTTAGATATGTCAGTTACTCCTTGTGTCTTTGCCATGAGTTGCTTAGTTACAACATCCATAACCTTTAGCATACCTGTAATCTCTTTGCGAGTAAAATAGTTTACGCCGAAGGCTGAATCAGGCTCTGTATGGGCAGTCAGTTTCAGCTGCTTGGGATAGTCAAGCGAGGCTTTAAGATTTTCCTGCGCCTTTTCAAACATTTCGTCCTTGGGCGAATGGCACGCACTTACAAAGGCGCATACTACGAAGATGAGAATATATGTCAGTTTTTTCATCGTTCCTTAATATTTCATGTGGTAAATGAGAAAATTCTTGTATGCCTTAAAGCGTACTACCTGATGCTCTGGCACAACGATGGGTGTGTTGTTGGGCGGTGGAGGGGTTATGGTACGTTCCTTGATTGTTCGTAGCTCGAAACTACCAAAGTTGTCCAGTACAACACCTTTACCATCGTCCATAACTTCACTGATTGCTCCCAACAGGGCGTGAAGGCTCTGTCGCAATACCTCTTGCGACAAGCCTGACCGTTCTTTTGCCTTTCGCAAAAGTTCGTTTAAAGAAACTTGATTCTCTTTCATGTTCATCTTTATTTATATGATGTTACTTGTATTTCGTTATGAAGGCCAACTTTCAACGTGAGAACATGTACGTGACCGAGCTTATCGAAGGCCTCGAAAGGCATTTTTAGCTTACCATGACCCAGCAGTTCCTTTGCGTCCTGGAGGTTTACCTTATGGCCATAGTAGTGCCTCCATATTTTGAAATCGCATCCGTGTCTATAATTGGAACAGTTAAAGGCTGTCGGACCAACCAAAACGTTTTGTCCGCATACTGGACATTTGTCAATGATTGAAGATAGTTCCACATTACCATTCTCTGTCCTTGTGAGGTAGGCAGAAAAGCACTTGCCTTGCTTGTTGAAAAAACCGTCGAGAATATCACCATTCCCATTACAGAAGGCTTCTGCTTCTTCAACGGTGATATAGCGATTACAGATGAAGTTGGGTATGATGAAGTTACATGGTGAGTTGACGGATAGATGGTTGACGCAAGCATACCCAAACCTTGTCTGAATGATTTGTCCTCCACAGTTAGGACACACTGCATCAATAGGTCGTGTTTCGGTCTCTATATCATAACCCTTACCAGGGTTAATTATAAAGCGTCCCTGATAAGGGAATCCTTTCTGATCGCACATTTCCGTATATTCAGTGCAACCATTTCTTATCAGCTGGCGAATCATTCCATCGGTTATATCAATACCATGTGTATGCAGAGGTATTGAAAAACGACAACCACCATGCTCTGATGATGGATTTAATCGGTTAGTACAAACGTAATCTCTATTAGTTTTGATAATATGACCATGCCCACATACAGGGCATAGGCCAAACTCTCTATCTGATTGTTCCATTAAAGTACCTTTTTGTTATGGTTAATGTTTAATTGTATCTGCGTAGATTATAATTCCAGTCGTTCACAACGCCTTCTACGATATTCTTTCCAGTCATGACCGCTGCCCATCCTTCGGGATCGAGTTTGAAGAAGAGGTCACGCCAGCGCATGGTCTATATCTCCCAAGCGAGAAGATAAAGCGAGGTATTGATGCTTTCAAGTTTATCAACCACGGTGTTGCAGATGTAATAGCGTTCTGCGGAGTTGAGAAGATTCACCTTGTTCTTCTTTTTGATAATGTTTCCCTGGCTATCGTAATCGGTCGTGTTGTATGTGCCAGTGGTCACCAGCTGCTCTAAGAAAGGATAGAGGCTCATCATATCCATGGTCATACTGCTAAGCTCCGTACCAACCGTTGTGGCCAGAAACGTTCCTTGAAAGCCACCAACCTTGATGGCATGGCGCACATTATTCATGTTGGAGGGAATTTCCTTCACAACTAATTCACCAGCACGCTTTATCTGATAAAGGTTTTTAAAGGCACCTTGCACGTTTGCCATATACCCCAACACTTTATCCTCTACCTTGTGCATCTGATCCAAGGCTACCGTTACTGAAGCTTCGGCAGCAATAATCTTATTCTGCGTCTTCTCACGCTTAGAATAGATGTTTTTCAAAGTATTCATCTGCAATGTAATGGCAGATGCCAAAGCAGGATCTACCTGTACGACAGCAGCATGGATAGAACTGTTGAAACAGCACACTAAAACGATGAGGAATAATCCTTTTTTACTGATTTGTGATTTCATATATTCTCTTTTCTTTTTTACAATTTTCTACTCTGTTTCTGATGAGCTGGACTATGTCATGCCTGGCATTCACGCCATACATCACCATCGTACTATCTGTCTTGTCAGTGGAAATGATACTTACCGTCTTTACCTTCCATAGCTTTTGCAAAAAACTCTGCGACTCGCTATAGTCCACCACACGATATAGTTCTAAATAGTCGGTGTGGCGTGAGAATACGCCACGAATACGGCAGAGCTTATTATCGCTGATAATCCACACTATGGCCGTAAGTGTGATATACCTTATGATGCCCACGATAGCCAACAGCAGGGAAAGTGCTGATAAGCAGATTTGAATATATCCGTTGTCTAAGATGGAGGAGAAAGGTATGGCAATAAGCAACATGGCAAACACCAAGGTCAGCCCTGTATGCTCGACAAAGAACTGTCTATAATCTGATTTGATATATACGTCCATAGTCTCTACATCTTTAGCCCACCCATCCGCTTTTCCCTAAGATTGTCCTCACGCTCGAACTTACTTTTGGAAAGGATTTGAGACGTAGGCTTATTCATCACAACATCATTCCAATCTTTGAAAGCAGCAGGTGCTTTCTCGACTCCATATTTACGATTGAAACGTATAAAATCATGAAGGCTATTCAGCGTTGCCTTTCGTGGATCCAGCTTATGCTCAACACCATTGAAACTTACCCTGATAGCATCATCGGTCTGTACGATATTGAAAGGTATCTTCTCTACGACCCCCACCATACGCATCCCATAGATACGCCCAGGCACATCATTGTCGAAACAATCGACGGCACGAGCATTGGAGTAGTAATCCATAATACCACCGACCTGCTGATTGGAGAAGGTGCCACCAATGGAGACAAAGACTGACTGCTCCAGTTCTCCCTTTAGTTTTGCCTTGTTTGCCTGATAGAAAGCCATCACATCGTAGGCACTTTCGGCAAAATAGACATGCTTGATGTCCTGCGGATTGTTATTTTTTGAGAAGTCCACAATCCATGCAGCGGTAGTGGAATTAGTGCCAGTGGCCTTGCGCTTGAAGCTGCCATAACCTCGTATCTCATAACCTTCCACCTTATCTGATCCAGGCTTGACGTAAGGAAAGCCTATATTGACATAATCGCTGTTAAAACGTGTGTCCTTCACTCTCTGAATCCAGGGCGCAAAGTCCTCAATAGTCTCTTTCTTGATGTTGCGCTGACGGAAGATGTATTGGGCAACGTCCATATTTTGCAGGATTGGTTCTGTATGATAAAGTTTGGGGTCGAAAGGCTTACTCGCACCATTGAGTTGAGCGTATGCCCTCTGTGGCTTATCGTCGATGGGTTGGTTGGCAAACTTCGCTATGACTTTACTGATTAAATCCCAGTTGTTACGACCACTCACACCAAAGGAATTGGCGTTCTCTTGGATAAAGTTGATTACGTCGCCACGCTGACCGTTACGACGGAAGAAAGTCTGTTGTGCCTTATCATTTAAATGGCTAACAATAATTGTGTCTTTTCTGCCACCAGCACCATCAGGAAGAACAAACTCTACATATCTTCCGAGTCCGGCTTTCCTGTCCACTTGATAACCTAAGCTAAATGCTACGTCATCAATTCCTACCTTTGACTTCAAAGCTTTGAAATCTATTTGATATTCCTTCATAGGCTTCTATGTTGCTTTCCAAATAATTGGAAAATATTTGTAATTTATTAACTGTTCATTATCATTCACTTAGCGTGAAG
>NZ_QFFX01000037.1:0-28449 GCF_023522295.1 Prevotella sp. TCVGH
TTAGAATGAATGAAAAAATTTGACAAGTAAATTAGGAAAAGTGAATAAAGACTGTCAAGTGATTTTAGGAAAGTACAGAAGCATGGAGATAAGGTGCTTATTACATTGTTTTAAGGCTGTTATCTCCATGGAGTAAGGGCGTTATAACATTGTGATAACTGCCTTTCCTATTTATCCTGCTCGAAAGGGCATAAAACAACACACAGAAAAAACCAAAGGTTTTATTTTGTACTATCTTTGGTTTACATTATCTTTGCAACTAATAACCTGCACCTATTATAAAAAATAAGCAAACAGGCGTGGGCTGCGGTCTCTATGGAGACAGTATAGTCAACAGGTTTTAAGACAAAGCGAATGAAATCGTCGGAATTCTTGGGTAAATTGAAAAGTTTTTATCTGTGGGGAAATCTCCTCGCCATGCTATTGGTGGTGTTCGTTATGGGCATCGGCGTACGCTATGGGCTGAACTGGTACACCCACCATGGTGAAGCTATCATGATTCCGAATGTGAAGAAAAAATCGTTCACTGAAGCCGAAAGCATCTTAAAACAAATGGGACTCAAAGCGGTTGTCAGCGACACAGGATACGTGAAAACACTACCTCCCGATTGTGTCTTAGAGCAAAGCCCTGCTGCTGGTGAAAAGGTGAAAGCAGGTCGTATTATCTATCTCACTATCAATGCCTCCAAATCACCCACTATCACCTTGCCCGATGTCATTGACAACAGCTCCCTGCGAGAGGCAATGGCAAAACTCTCTGCAATGGGATTCAAGGTGGGAATGCCACAGTTTATCCCTGGAGAGAAGGATTGGGTATATGGCATCTTGGTGCGAGGAAAGCACGTAGCTGCTGGTGACAGGATTTCGATTGAAGACTCGTTGATTATCCAAGCAGGAAATGGCATGAGAGATGAAGCCGATTCGGTGAATTACATCGACCCCGTTTATCCTGAATACGATAACGCATCAGATGATGATGTTGACCAATTTGTAGAAGTGAGTGGACCTGTGGAAGAATCAGCAAAGCCCAACCAAACGCCAACCAAAGGGGAGACGACTCCGGATGCACAGAAAGAAACGCCAGCGCCCAAGAAGAGCTACCCCAAGAACCCCCAACCTGCGGAGCCAGCAACACCAAGGAAGGTGAAGCCTTCTCCACAGAAGACACCCGTACACACGCCCAAAAAAGATTAAATGTTAGAAGAGACTAACGACATATCGCTGATAGAAGACGAGGATGACCAGCAGCTATATGAGCATTTTCGTGTTGTGGTAGACAAGAATCAGGAGCCATTGCGTATTGACAAATATATGTTTGAGCGTCTGAAACATTCCAGTCGTAACCGCATACAGAAAGCTGCGGATGCAGGATTTGTACACGTAAACGACCAGCCCGTAAAGAGCAATTACAAGGTTCGCCCGTTAGATGTGATTACGCTCATGCTGGATGCGCCTCAACACGACAGCACCATTGAGGCGGAAGAGATTCCTCTCAACATTGTGTACGAAGACACCGAAGTCATGGTAGTGAACAAACCAGCTGGCATGGTGGTGCATCCCGGGGCAGGAAACTTTCATGGCACGCTCATTAACGCTGTGGCATGGCACCTCAAAGACTTACCAACCTTTGATGCGAACGACCCCGCTGTGGGACTGGTTCATCGCATTGACAAAGACACCAGTGGGCTGTTAGTCATTGCCAAAACGCCAGATGCCAAGACAAAGTTGGGACTACAGTTCTTCAACAAGACCACCCACCGCAGCTACCACGCTTTGGTGTGGGGCAATTTCAATGAAGAGGAGGGACGCATCGAGGGGAACATTGCACGCGATCCCAAAGACCGATTGCGTATGAGTGTGTTTCCTCCAGACAGTGCTGTGGGCAAAACGGCAATCACTCATTACCGAGTATTAGAGCGATTTGGCTATGTCACACTGATAGAGTGCATTCTCGAGACGGGGCGAACACATCAAATCCGTGCCCACATGAAACACATTGGGCACCCTCTATTTGGCGACGAGCGATATGGCGGAATGGAGATTCTTCGTGGACAGCGTAGCTCAACGTATAAAGCATTTATACAAAACTGCCTCAACCTCTGTCATCGCCAAGCCTTACATGCCAAGACCTTGGGCTTCGTACATCCAAAGACCAATCGAGAAATGAACTTCACGTCCGATTTACCAGAGGACATGCAGCAACTCTTACAAAAATGGCGCGTGTACATACATGGCACAACCATAGACACTTTTGATTATTAAACAAGATATTGTTCTTATATGAAAAATTTGAAAAGAAACATTGCCATCGTTTGTGGTGGCGACTCATCAGAATACGACGTGTCTTTACGCTCTGCGCAAGGGCTCTATTCGTTCTTTGACAAAGAACGTTACCATGTGTTTATTGTCACGATACGAGGACTGGACTGGAATGTGTGCTTGGAGGATGGCAGCACTGTCAAAGTGGATAGAAACGACTTTTCCTTTGTACACAACGGCAAGTCGATCATCTTCGACTATGCTTACATCACCATTCATGGCACACCAGGCGAGAATGGTATCATACAGGGCTACTTTGAATTGGTGGACATTCCCTACTCCACCAGTGGAGTCTTGGTGGAAGCCCTGACTTTCAACAAATTTGTTCTGAACCGTTATCTGGCTTCGTTTGGCGTCAAGGTGGCAAAAAGCATCTTGTTAAGGCGTGGTGAGGAATCGAAGCTCTCTGAACAAGAAATAGAGGCACAGTTGGGCATGCCATGCTTTGTCAAACCCGTTGCCGATGGGTCCAGCTTCGGAGTTACAAAAGTAAAGAACTCAGACCAGTTAGCACCTGCATTGCGGGTTGCTTTTATGCAGAACGAGGCTGCCATGATTGAGAGCTATATGAAGGGAGTGGAGCTGTCAATTGGCTGTTATAAGACGAGCGAGAAGGCTGTTGTCTTTCCTGCAACAGAAGTCGTAACGAGCAATGAGTTCTTTGATTACGATGCCAAATACAACGGTCAGGTGCAGGAAATCACACCAGCACGCATCGCCGACGATACAGCCAAGAAGGTTGCCGAAGAGACCAGTAAGATTTATGACATTCTACACTGCAACGGCATTATCCGCATTGACTACATTATCACAAAAGACGAGCAAGGGAACGACGTAGTGAATATGCTCGAAGTCAACACCACTCCGGGCATGACTGCCACCAGTTTCATCCCTCAACAGGTACGGGCTGCAGGACTGGACATCACAGAAGTGTTGACCGAAATCGTAGAAAACCAATTTTAGACTTACCATGCATACCCCAAAAGAATTTGATGACATTCGGCCTTTTGAGCCAGAGGAGCTTCCAGAAGTTTACAACCGGCTACTCGACAATCAGCAATTTCAGCGTGTACTTTCCTATTTTTATCCCGATGTCCCATTGGAGAAGATAGGTGCGCGCATGCGGGCTTGCACAACAAACTTAGCCTTTCAGAAAGTTTTCGGGAACGAATTTGTAACGTTTGTGCTCAACCGAGCTGCAAAGAGCTGGGATATGAACCACAGTGCCATCAGCCCTGAACACAACTACACGTTCATGAGCAACCACAGAGACATTGTACTCGACTCTGCCATTCTGTCTAAGTTGCTCATCGATGCGGGGTTTAAGACCACCTGTGAGATTGCCATTGGCGACAATCTGCTATCACTTCCTTGGGTGAAAGACTTGGTGCGGGTGAACAAATCTTTTATCGTCAAGCGCAGTGCCTCTTTTCGTGAAATGCTGACCTCCAGCAAAACACTGTCTAAGTACATGCACTTTGCCATTCAGGAAAAGAAAGAAAATATTTGGATTGCACAACGGGAAGGGCGTGCGAAAGACTCGGATGACAGAACCTCTGAAAGTATTCTAAAGATGATGTCTATGGGTGGCGAAGGAAGTATCGTGGAGCGACTCACGCAGCTGCATATCGTTCCCATGACCATCTCGTATGAATATGACCCATGCGACTATTTGAAGGCTGCCGAATTTCAACTGAAACGCGACAATCCTGATTGGAAGAAAGGACCACAAGATGATATCATCAGCATGCAGACAGGTATTATGGGCTATAAAGGGCACGTTCATTATCACTGCTCCTCTTGCATTGACGAGTATTTGCAAACCTTAGATTCGGAGATGCCCAAGAACGAATTGTATGCCACCATTGTGCGTCACATCGACCGAGAGATACATCGCCACTATCGACTGTTCCCGAACAACTACATTGCGCATGACCTTTTGACAGGAAAGGACGAACAGACTGCCCATTATCAGCCCGCAGATAAGGTCAACTTTGAACGTTATCTCGCTGAGCAGCTGGAGAAGATTACCTTGCCACAGCCTGACATCGCCTTTTTGCGTGAGCGGATATTGACCATGTATGCCAACCCTTTAAGAAACTATTGGGCAGCATGCAAATAAAACATTGGGTACTCTTCGCTCTACTCGGGTTGTTCACAGCCTGCACCATCAATTCCTATGACAAGGGAGATGGGCGCTACTCGTATCTACGTGCCGAGATGACAGAAATCCATACCTCGGCAAAGAATAAGGTCGACTATGCATGGACGGATGAGGGAAAGAAGTTATCTTTCACGGTACCGTTCACTTGTTCGTGGGCTCATGTACCAGACAGCGTGTATCGCGCGATGCTATATTACACCCAAGACGAAGAATCGACAGTAGGAATGACAGCCCTCCATGTGTGGGTGTTGCGCCCTCAAAAGGCACCGAAGAGAATTCCTTCCGACCCTGTGCAATTAGAAGGTTGCTGGATGAGTAAATCGCAACAGTACTTGAATATAAGAATTGGCGTGATGACAGGCACTCCAGAAGACACGATGTTGCAGCAGAAAATTGGAATTGTCACCCAAAAGAACACGCATCATGCCAATGGCAAGGAGACCCATGACTTGCGCTTATTCCACCATCAAAACAACGTTCCCAGCTATTACGCACGCACATTTTATATCAGCATCCCCACAGACGTTTATAAAAAAGGAGATACCCTCAGTTTTTCTGTAAACACCTATCGCGGTTGGGTGAAGAAAAGCTTTGCTTTGAAATAAGAGCAGAAAGAGCTTTGAAGCGATAAGAAACTTTGAAATTTGCGTTTATAAAGCGACGTTCAACCCACCTTTAGGCACAGCAGTAAAAAGGGGATACACCGTTTGGCATATCCCCTTTGCTCATTATTATATCGAGAGAATTATTTTCCGTTCACCAATCGCATGGTGTCGCGTGCGATGACAATCTCCTCATCGGTAGGAATCACACAAACCGTTACCTTGGAATCGGGGGCAGAGATGATGGCTTCCTTGCCTCGAACCTTGTTGGCTTCGGCATCCATCTTCACACCCAAGAACTCTAATCCACTACAAGCCTCGAGACGAGTACCTATCTGATTCTCGCCTACGCCAGCTGTCCACACGATGATATCAACACCTCCCATGACAGCAGCGTATGCGCCGATGTATTTCTTGATGCGGTAATTGTACATCTTCAGTGCCAACTGAGCTTGTTCGTTGCCTTCATCGGCAGCCGATTCTATCTCACGCATGTCCGATGAGATGCCAGTAATACCGAGCACACCACTCTCCTTATTTAGGAAGTCTGCCATTTCTTGAGGCTTCTTGCCTAACTTCTCCATGAGATAGGTAACAGCTGAAGGGTCGATGTCGCCCGAACGCGAACCCATCATCACACCAGCCAATGGGGTCAATCCCATAGAGGTATCGATGCACTTACCGCCTTTGATGGCTGTTACACTGGCACCATTGCCGATGTGGCAGGTGATGATGCGCATATCCTTGATGTCCTTGCCTAAGAATTCGCACACGCGCTGTGACACATATTTGTGACTGGTGCCATGGAATCCGTAGCGACGCACGTGGTATTTTTTGTACAGTTCGTAGGGAATGGCATAGAGGTAAGCATAATCGGGCATGGTGCTATGGAACGCATTGTCGAACACACACACTTGTGGTGTGGTAGGCATGAGTGCATCCACAGCACGCAAGCCACGCAGATGACCAGCATTGTGCACGGGAGCCAAATCGCACAGGCTCTCAATTCCGTCTTCTACGTGCTTATCTACAATCACGCTATCCTCGAATAGGTCGCCGCCTTGCACGATACGATGCCCTACAGCGTCAATCTCTTCTAATGACTTGATAGCCCCAATCTCGGGGTCGGTGAGCAGAGAGAACACGAAGTTCACGCCCTCTTTGTGGTCAGGCATGTCGTGCATGATTTTCTTCTTCTCGCCATTGGGCAATGTTACTTTCACAAAGGCCTCATCGAGACCAATACGTTCTACACCTCCTTGAGCCAACACTGACTCATCGGTCATGTTGTAGAGTTTATACTTGATAGAGCTGCTTCCGCAGTTTAATACTAAGATGTTCATTAGTGAGTTTATGAGTTTGTTAGTTTGTTAGTTGATAAGTTTTTTAGTTCACGAGTTTACAAGTTGACGAGTTAACGAGTTGATGGTTTTTTACTAAGTTTACAAGTTCACGAGTTGACAAGTTTACCAGTTGATAGTTCTTTTACTAAGTTTACAAGTTAACGAGTTTACAAGTTTACCAGTTGATAGTTCTCAAGCAAAAAGTCTACTAACTCGTAAACTTGTTACTTGTCAACTCGTCAACTAAGAAATCTATTTACTCGTTCACTCGTCAACTTGTCAACTCGTCAACTTATAAACTAAATCACCTCTACTCCGCTTTCTTGGCATCTTGTGCCTGGCAAGCGGTGATGGCAACCATATAATAGATGTCGTCTACCGAGCAACCGCGGCTAAGGTCGTTCACTGGGCGCGCAATTCCCTGCAAGATAGGTCCTATGGCAATGGCATTGCCCAAGCGTTGTACCAGCTTGTAGCCAATGTTTCCTACTTCCAAATTGGGAACCACCAATACGTTGGCATTGCCAGCGATAGCACTTCCCGGCGCTTTCTTTTGTCCTACCGACATCACCAAAGCGGCATCGGCTTGTAACTCGCCATCGATTTTGAGTTGTGGGGCACGCTGCTTTGCTAATTTTGTAGCTTCAGCAACCTTGGACACCACTTCATGAGAGGCACTACCCTTGGTAGAGAAGCTCAACATCGCTACGCGTGGTTCCTTGAAACCTGCCACACTCTTTGCCGTTTCAGCGGTAGTCACGGCAATTTGAGCCAACTGATCCACATCGGGAACAGGCGTAACAGCCACGTCACCCATAACCACTACACCATTTTCGCCATACTCCTTTGCCTGCGTAATCAACAGCATGGCACCACTCACGCAAGTGACACCGGGCGCACACTTGATGATTTGCAATGCTGGGCGCAAAGTGTCTCCCGTAGTACTCAAGGCTCCGCTAATCTGTCCATCGGCACCTTCGGTCTTGATAATCATGCAACCTAAGTATAAAGGATTCTTCACCAACTCGCGTGCTTGCTCAATGGTCATACCCTTTTTCTTTCTAAGTTCGGCTAACAGCGAGGCATATTCTTCACTCTTGGGATTGTTTTCAGGGTCAATGATAGTAGCCTTGTCAATATTCTTCAGCGCTCGCGCTTCTGCCATTTTGTGAATCTCCGTTGGGTTACCAATCAAGATAATGTCTGCAATGTCGTCGGCCAATACACGGTCAGCGGCACGTAGCGTTCGCTCCTCCAATGCTTCGGGGAGCACAATACGTTGTTTGTCGGCTTTTGCTCGCTCAACAATTTGCTGTAATAAATCCATGATGTTGTTATTTATATTTTGATTTGTGTCATAATAGCGGCATCCACATGCCTTCAACCTCTGCTGGACACCGATGTTAAAAGAAGTGGGAACCCATTGGCATCCATCAAGATTGCAGTTGCAAAAATAACAAATATTATCGACATGCGGAATGAAACGCCCATAAAAATACCAAACATCGCAAAAAGGACTGTATTCCACGAAAGAATACAGTCCTCAGTTTATATTTTGAATCTACTTGATGAGGGCGTCCATCTCTTTATAGCAACAGCGCTATAGAAGGACGTTACCCTATTAAGGATTCTGTTTCAAGTTAGGATTAGCATTGATTTCCTTTACAGGAAGCTGATGCAAGAATTCCTTGGCGTCTGTTGCCATCTTCTTTTGTGCAGAAGCCTTGTGGTTAGAAGGAACTACAACCTCCTTGCCATCTTTATCTATCGCTTTATAGCCCTTGGTGCGGTCAATGGTTTCCTTCCAGCGCTTCATATCAAACCAGTTGGTACCTTCGCCCCAAAGTTCTATACGACGTTGGAAACGAACTTCCTTGCGAAGTGCGTCTTGTGTAGCAGGAGCCTCGAAAGCAGGGTTGCGTTTTTTAGCAAAAGCGTTAAGCTCTGCCTGTGCTTCGCTTAATTTGTTTTGTTCAACCAATGCTTCTATTTCGAGCAAGATAGGGTCTTGAACGCGAATAAAACAATAATCTTGTTCCATACCAGCATCACCAGCGATAAACTTCACCTGTTCAAAATCATCGAGTTTATCCAGTGATTTCATTTCTGGATTGTGGGTTTGAGCAAGCATTGAAGATGCTACATCAGGATATTCTTCCTTATTAATCCAAAGTTTTCTACGTGAGTCGGTCTTCGGAATTTGATTGTACAGATAGTTGTAAATCAGTTTTGTCTTTCCACCTGCAGCATATCCACGAGCCAAGAAGTGGTCGATATGGCTCCAGTAAGATGCCCACAGTGTAGAGTTTTGTGAGTTGATGTCATATCCCCACAAGATATCAGCCTGACCAATATCCCATCCACGAGCAGGTTCGGACACCTTATCAGATCCACCTTCGGCAGCAATCTTTGCATATTTTTCCACATTAGCCCAATCTTCCATTTGTGCATAAGCCTTAGCCAAATAAGCAGCAGCCACGGCACGATCGGCATCTGTGCGAACACCTGTGTTCTTACAGTTCTTAACAGCAAAGGTCAAATCCTCAATAATCTGTTTGTACACCTCTTGTACGGTAGCACGAGACAGGTTCTGGTCAGTCGATTTCAAAGCCAAAGGCACGCCCAAAGCAGTTTCGTGTCCTTTGTACGTATGCTGATAGAAGTTAATCAAGTGGAAATAAGCAATGCCACGAAGTGCCAAAGCCTCTCCTTTTGCAGCCAACACTCCAGGGTCGGTTGATTCTTGTGCAAAGTAAGTCTCCAAGTGCAGATTCACCTTTGCAATGATTTCATAGAACTGTCCCCATGTAGAACGGGTACGGCGGTAATTCTCCATACGGTTATCGATTTGATAATCAAACTGGAACCAGTTCCAATTTTGATAAGCCACATCCTCACACATCATGTCAGTAGCTATCTGGAATGCTTTCAAACCGAAATCATCGTGGGAGTCATAAAAATCTTGGAAAATCGTATAGATCTTCGCAATGGCAGCCTTTGCAACTCCTGTCTGTGTCTCGGGATTAGCAATCAATTCATCGTGTCGCTGCTGAGTTTCATATTCAGAAACCTCGGGATCGAGATTGCACCCTACGATACCGAACGTGAAAGCGAGTGCAGCTGCAACTTTTATATAATTCTTCATATTTCTTATGTTTTATAGTCGTTTATAAAGCTGTTTCTTATAAATTCAGGTTGATACCAAACGAGAGTGCGCGAACGGCGCTGTTTACACTATATTGCTGATTGCCGCTGAGCACGATTCTCGGGTCAAGGCCCTTTCTCTTTGACCACAGTCCCAAGTTGTCGGCTGCGAAGTAAAGACGAAGTCCCTGGATTTTAGCCTTATTCAACACACTCTTTGGCAATGAGTAGCCCAAAGTAAGGTTATTCAAGCTGAGATAAGAGCCATCAATAAGGAAACGGTCAGAACCCTGAGTGAGACTTTGATTTTGGTTATGCAAACGTGGAACGTCGGTGTTGGTGTTCTCGGGTGTCCAGTGGTTCAGGATATCCTTGTGCCAGTTTGTACCTGGTGTACCTGACGACATTAATTGACGATAACTGCCATCGTAAACCTTTCCGCCCACTCTATAAGAGAATTGAACCGAGAAGTCGAACCCGTAGGCTGCTGCGTTCGCATAGAAACCTCCTGCTATTTTTGGCAACGCCGAGCCCACAAACTGTCTGTCCTTTAACGAACTACGGTAGTCTTTGCTGGCTACTTTCTCAAATTGATTTTCTTTCTCATTCCAGCGCCAGTACATTTGATCACCATTCTCTGGATTGACACCTGCCGATTTAACCATGTAGTAGTCGAAGATACCACCTTGCTCCTTCAAGATACGGTTACCTTTGGAGATACCGTCTTTTCTGAACTGTTCGGGCAATTCGGTAATCTTGTTCGTGTAAGTAGTTCCATTCACACCTACATTGACATTGACATTTCGATCGTTGTACACGTTAGATGAAAGGTTGAATTCAAAACCTGTATTTACCATTTTACCGAAGTTCACTGGTTCAGAATCGAATCCTGTCGTTGAAGAGATAGGAAGGTTGAAGAGCATATCGGATGTACGACGGCTAAAGAAGTCGAGTTCACCAGCAATCAAACCCTTCCAGAACGAGAATTCCAAACCAACGTCAAAGTTGTTATTCTTTTCCCAAGTAATGTTTTCATTACCTTTATAAGCAGGTCCGTAAACACTTTCGGTACCCGTAGAGGCAATACGATAAAGGTTGGTATACGGCGTATAAGCACGCAAAGGAGGATCCGTATTTGGCAAGTACAGATAGTCATTACCCTGTACACCGTAGCTAACACGCAGCTTCAGGTTTTGGATAGCATCAACGTCTTTCAAGAAGTTTTCCTGATTGATGCGCCACGATGCGCCCAAGCTCCAGAATGTACCCCAGCGATGATCGGGATGGAATACGGAAGAACCATCACGGCGCAAAGAAGCAGAAGCGTAATATTTATCCATGTAGTCGGTTGTTACCTGTCCGAAGTAGCCTTCTACCTTATATTCGCGACCATAAGAGTCTAAGTCGGAAATGTTGGCACCCGAACGGAATTCTGGCAATGTAGGATCGAGCAACCCTTTCTTCTCGCCTTTTAAGAAGTTGGATTTCTCATTATAGTTTTCATGTCCCAGCATCACATGTACACCAAAATCATTGAAGGTCTTGTCCCATTTCAATATTTGGTTCCAGTTCAGTGACACTGTTTGGTTCACTTCTTTATCAAGAATACCACCATAAGCCTGTCCATCACCAACGAGTGGGTTCATCATGTTGGTCCAACGCCACCAGTTGCCATTAAATGTAGCCGTAGAGCTAAACTTAAAGTTGTAAGGCAGTTTCACATCTACACGCGCGTTTTGCGTGAGGTAGTAGTTGATATTTTTCGTAATATTGAGTTCGGTTTGCCGAATCAGGTTCATACCTCCAGCATACATTCGAGACTGAGAATCGTCGTAAACCATCTCTCCATGAGCGTCACGCAAAATCTTACCATCTTTATCATGCTTGAAAATAGGATAGATAGGCGCAATCATACGGCTCCACATAAACAAGTTACTATAGTTGCCTTCCTCATATTGCGCAGGATTTTGTGCAGTAGTCCTGGCAAATTGCGAAGAAGCACCGATGCGTAACCAGTCGGTAATATCCGAATCGTATGACATACGAGTCGTCAAGCGCTCAAATTTGGTCTTCATACTGAAGCCACGATCGTTCAAGTAACCTACAGAGAAATACACCTTCGACTTAGCCGAACCCTTGGTGATACTCAGGTTATATTCTTCACGTGTCTTGGGTTCATACAATGTACCTATCCAATCGTTGAAGTTGGCAGCATCTTCGTAGCGAATAGGTGCTGTGGTCAGATTACCTTTTTCGTCAACTACTTTGTCATTGGGTGTACTATACACATTATATCCCAACTCATCTATCAAATTAGCCGAAGCCCATTGTCCAGGGTTTTTCTCAGGTTCATCAATGAAAGTAACCGAGTTTTTGAGTCCCTCCCAAGTAAGTTTATAATACATACCGGGGTCGGTAATGATATCATATTCGGGAACAGCACGCTGATTGGTACCAATGCGGGCATCGAAAGACACCTGAACTTTTCCCTTGTTACCGCTCTTGGTGGTAATCATGATGACACCATTGGCACCACGTGCACCATACAAAGCAGCAGAAGCAGCATCTTTCAGTACGTTGATGCTCTCGATATCCTTGGTGTTAATAGCGTTAATCTCGCCACTGTAAGGAGCACCATCGAGAATAATCAATGGTGAACTGGAAGCGTTCAACGAACCGATACCGCGAATACGCATCGTTGTTGACGATCCTGCACGTCCTGAGGGAGATGTAACTGACAAACCAGCAACCATACCCTCCAAAGCCTTAGAAGCATCGGCAGCCTGCACTTTCTCCAATTTCTTAGAGTCTACATTCGTTGCAGAACCTGTATAGGTAGATTTCTTTACTGTACCATAAGCTACAACGATTACTTCATCGAGCTTACTGTCGTCGCTTACCAATCTAATGGTCATGTTGTTGGTAGCAACAACTGTTTTGGTCACCATTCCAATGTAAGAAACCATGAGTTTTGCACCAGTGGGTACACTCAAGGTAAACTTACCCTCAATGTTAGTAGCGGTACCATTTTTGGTTCCTTGAACTATGACGGAGGCGCCAACAACAGGCTGACCATCATCTGCAGAAATCACAGTACCGTTAATCTGTATTTGTGCCATTGCCATACCTATGCTTAGGAAGAGGCAAGCGAGAAACAATGTTAGTCTTTTTTCCATAAGTTCTCTTTTTAGTTAATTAAATTGTATAATGTTAAAAATAATTCGTTACTTTTTAAGCAAAATAGCCGTCAACACAATGGTCTCTTTGTTTCATCAAGCTTGCTTTGTCTTTCAGATTTATTTCAACATATCTTCAAAAGTTGTAAACGATAACTTGCAAACTACTTTTACTTGATATTCGCAAAAATAAATCAAATTTTTAGAATAAGCAAGAAAAACACAAAAAAAATGTTTAATCTTTTCTCAAAAAACTAATAAATACAAAATCAATCGTGTTAGGAAACAAGAGTCTTAAAATCAATAAAGGTATTGAAAACGAATAGAATACGACAAAATGATGATAAAAAATAGAATAAATATAGCAAAATGATTACTTAGAATATTTTTTTCTTTTGCCCTTGCACAAGCCCCTAATTGAAAGAAATAAACAGGCACGTTGATAAAAAAAATAAGAAAAGTGGGCATAAAAACATCAATTTAATACCCACCAAGCGTCATTGCTCACACGCACGGAGATAAGAATAAGGTGTCAAGATGGACCCTGCACGGCAAGCCCGATTTTATGGTGCTTTCAGGTGGTGTTCTTATAACAATGTAATAACGCCCTTACTCCATGGAGATAACAGCCTTATAGTAATGTAATAAGCACCTTATCTCCATGCTTCAGCGGGAGTACTTTGATGAAACTCGTAACTCATTATATATAACAACGTTATGAATTTCAATAAAAATCATGATTTCATCTTTTCTTGCATTTGCTCGATACACTGTGCAATGTATTGCTTGAACTTTGCATCGTGCAAAATCTCGATGTCATGAAAAAGTCCTAACACAAATCTGCCAATGCCCAAATAACTCACCATGTCGGCTTTGAAAATCCAGTGTTTGCCGTCCTTATCGGGTGCAACATAAGGTTGAGCCATAGGATATTCTTCTATCAATATATTGTATGCTAACTGACCGAGCCGCAACTTGATGGGCAGTTTCTGGTCACCACTGAACATAAAAATATCGGTGAAAACTTCGCGGTGCTTGTCTTCGTTCATCCAAAACACATCCATCGTATCTATGCGCTGAACACGAGACAACTTGAAGGTTTTGCAGACTCCCGACTGGATTTCATAACAACGCACATCCATATCGTCGTTCATCAGCAAGAAAGGCTCTACCATGCGGTCGGAGACGGTACGACTGTGCGGAGAAGAATAACCTTTCAGCACCACAACATTCTTGCTTGCAATTGCCTCTTTCAACGCCCGGATGTGTTGGTGGATGCGCTTCAGGGCGGTGGGAGAGAACGACCCTTCCAATCCATAATAGCGATCAAGTTTGGTCTTGAGCAGGGTGGTCATCATATCCTTTTGATGACTGTTTTCTAACAAGCGGCGCAGATAGCGGGCTTCATCTACGGTCAATGCAATATTGGAGTGCAAGCGTTTGAAAAATCGACTGGAGGGATCGATACGATAATAAGCGCCTGTCTTCACTACTTGAAAACCGCTCCTACGGAAATATTCCAAATAATAATACAAATTGCGTCGAGAGACATGCAGCTGATCCGCCAACTGCTGCGCTGTATAATTATTGTTATCGGTGAGCAACAACAGTAAATCGAGTTCGTTTCCAAATTTATCCAATCGCATGAGAGAAGAGGTGGTGAGTTTTTGAATTGGTGAGTTTTTGAGTTTTTGAGTTTTTAAGTTGGTGGGTTTTTATGTTTTTGAGTACTTAAGGTTGTGAGTTGAGGAGTTAATGAGGATGTCCTTGCAGGTTTCTTTCTATCCACATCAAAATAACACTCAAGCATCAGAAATCCAATGACAATTCGGTGTTACCCAAAAGATTGTACGAACGCCGATGATAGGGAGTAACCCCATATTGCTGAATGGCGGCTCGGTGCTCACGGGTGGGATAACCCATGTTCGACTCCCAATGATATTGGGGATATTCTTCTGCCAACCGATCCATATAGTCGTCGCGAAATGTTTTTGCCAAAATGCTGGCTGCCGCAATGCTTTGATATTTCGCATCGCCTTTGACAATCGTCGTATAAGGTATGTCGTGATAGGGTGTGAACCTGTTGCCGTCGACAATAATGGCTTGCGGTCGAACCTTTAGCTGATCCAAGGCACGGTGCATCGCCAAGAAACTGGCACGCAGAATATTGATTTCGTCAATTTCTTGGGGTGAAACCTCACCCACTGCCCACGCCACAGCCGCTTGCATGATGACTTCACGCAGTTCGTTGCGCTTCTTCCGAGTGAGCTGTTTAGAATCGTTCAGCACATGATTGTCGTAATCGGAAGGCAAGATAACGGCAGCGGCAAAGACACTTCCTGCTAAGCATCCACGCCCAGCTTCATCGCAACCCGCTTCGATAAGATTTGGGTAATAATGAGATTTCAACACGTGCTTCATTGTTTATTTGTCAAATTATGTTAACCTACAACATCAATTAACTAAAACGATATATGGTGGAAAAACTAGTTCCATATCTCTCCGTATTTTTGCAGTCATCAAGAACATCAACCTTTATATATATAGAACAATGGAAAAGAATATCATGATTCAAGCAGAGAAAACGAACCAGAACGAGTTTGCCAAGAAAATTGCACGACAACTGCTCTCACCTTTGGCGTGGCTTCGCCAATACTACGAGCAAGTGACAGAGCGCAAGCTTAGCTTACAAGAGACGGGGTGGTTACTGAATGCCCAATTGGCATTTGTGATGACCGTGTTTCCTGTAGAGGCGCCATTTGCCACTCGACTTCTCTGTTGCTTGTGGCTGCTCCATGCGGTGCTGAAGTGCAAACAGTTTTTGTAATCAGAACATTTTGCTCACACGCTCGATACCTGCCACCAAGACGTCGATTTCTTCTTTGGTGGTGTACAAACCAAACGAAGCACGCACCGTACCCAAAATACTCAATCGCTCCATGAGAGGTTGGGCGCAATGATGCCCCGTACGAACAGCGATGCCAAGACGGTCGAGCAAGGTGCCGAGGTCCATGGGATGAATGTCTCCGACGTGAAAACTAATGACGGCATCTTTGGCAGAAGAAGTGCCATAAATCCCCAGCTGGTCAATTTGCTGCAATTGGTGGGTGGCATAGGCAGTGAGTTCTTGTTCGTGTTGCGCAATGTTCTCCATGCCTAAACGAGACAAATAGTCGAGTGCCACTGCCAGTCCGTGAGTAGCGATGTAATCGGGCGTTCCAGCCTCAAACTTGAGTGGAGGACGTTCGAACGTCACTTTGTCAAAAGAGACATGACTAATCATCTCGCCTCCTCCCTGATAGGGTGGCAAACGGTCGAGCCATTCTTCCTTACCATACAGCACCCCAACTCCAGTGGGTCCGTAAGCTTTATGGCCGCTGAACACGAAGAAGTCGCAATCCAAAAGTTGCATATCCACGGCAAAGTGAGGTGTGCTTTGCGCTCCATCCACCATAACAGGTACCCCATGCGCATGCGCGATGGCAATCATTTGCTGAACAGGGTTGATTGTTCCCAATACATTGCTGACATGGGTGATACTGACAAACTTTGTTTTCTCTGTGAAAAGCTCCTCGTACGCATCCATGATGAGTTCTCCCTCATCCGTCATAGGAATCACTTTGAGTACAATGCCACGCTTCTTGGCTTGCAGTTGCCAAGGCACGATATTGGAATGATGCTCCATGACTGACAAAATCACCTCATCACCTGCCTGCATAAAAGTTTCTGCAAATGTAGAAGCGACGAGGTTGAGTCCCTCTGTAGTCCCTCGCGTGAAGACAATTTCGGCAGGCGACTTAGCGTGAATAAACTGCTGTACAGTTTGACGAGCTTGCTCGTGTAGTTCGGTAGCCTGTTGTGACAACCAATGTACACCTCGATGCACATTGGCATTGACGTTGAGATATTCGTCTCGCATGGCATCCAAGACACAAAGCGGCTTCTGCGTTGTCGCTGCATTATCCAAGTAGACCAATGGCTGCCCATACACTTTTCGTGATAAGATAGGGAAGTCTTTTCGAATGGAAATTATATCATACATAATTACAGATACAAATCATTGATACAGCAAAGCGTTACTGACAATTTCTACACCCTGCACATTTATTAAGCTCACCCCTGAATCGTTTTTCTACTAAATAATGGAGACGGTCTTTCAAAGGTGCCAATTGAATGTTATCCACCACTTCATTGATGAAAGCAAACTCCAACAAGAGCTTTGCTTCATTTTGACTGATGCCACGTTGTTGCATATAGAACATCGCTTCATCGTTGAGCTGTCCAACTGTTGACCCGTGTCCGCACTTCACATCATCGGCATAAATCTCCAATTCGGGTTGCGAATACATCCGTGCCTGCTTAGTGGTACATAGATTCTGATTACGCATCTCTGAATTTGTCTTTTGCGCATCCTTCTCTACCAAGACACGTCCTGCAAAAGCTCCTGTTGCCTGATCGTCCAACACATACTTGTAAAGTTCACGACTCACGCAATGCGGAACGGCATGGTCGATAAACGTATTGTTATCAATATGTTGCTGCTTATCGGCAATCACACAACCATTGCACACACATTCGGCTCCCTCGCCACGGAAGACAAGCTGCAACTGATTGCGCGTAATGCCATTGTGTAGGGTCAACACGTTGTGATTGAACCGACTGTTGGCTTGCTGCTCCACATAAACATTACTTATCCTGGTGTTTCTTTCGTGCGTTTCTTCCATACAGTACAAGTCGAGGGAAGCATTTTCACCCACATAGGCCTCAATGACCTGTGTTGCCAAAAAGCGATGGTCGTCAATCGTATGATCACAGAAAAGGAATTTGGCTTGTGCGCCCTCTTCCATCACGATCAACACCCGTCGATTCACCATCAAGTCGACATCCGAGCGGAGAAGGTTAATCACCTGAACCGCTTTGTCCATTTGGACATCTTTGGAGACATAAATAAACAGTCCATCTTGAGCCAACATGGCATTTAAGGCTGTGAGCGCATCCTCATGGGTCTTGGCAATCTGTCCATAATATTTTGCCACCAAGTCAGGCATCTCCAAAGACGCCTCACGAAGCGAAAGCACCTTGACACCTTCTGGCAAACCTACTTTGGGCAGCGCTTTGCTGTAGAAAGCATCGTTCACCACGAAGTAAAGCGATGTGCTCAAATTGGGAACATCACATTTGAATGCCGCATATGGGTCGACAGGTATTTCCAACCGATTCAAGTTCAAACCATAATTCGGTTCAAACAGCGCGTTGATATCCGTATATCGGTAACGCTCTACCTTGCGTGAGGGAAAGCCTTGCTGCTTAAAGTCGTTGAAAGCTTGCTCTCGTACCTGATTCATGACCGGCGAACTATGTTCGCAAATCATCTCATGCGCATTTGTAAACAAGTCGATATATTGTTTTTCGCTTTTCATTCTTCCACCTCCGCCTTGATCCAATCGTAGCCACGAGCCTCGATTTCTTTCGCTAATTCAGGTCCACCTGTTTTAACAATACGGCCTTTGTATAAGATGTGGATAACCTCTGGCTTAATTAAATCGAGTAAACGGTCATAATGCGTAATGACAATAGTGCTTGTTTCTGGCGTTTTCAGTTTGTTCACTCCCTCGGCAACAATGCGCAACGCATCCACATCCAATCCCGAATCGGTTTCGTCAAGAATGGACAAAGTAGGCTGCAACATCGCCATTTGGAAAATCTCGTTGCGTTTCTTCTCTCCACCACTGAAGCCTTCATTCACGCTACGGTTTGAAAGTTTGCTATCTAACTCCACGATCTTGCGACGCTCTTTCATCAGTTTGATAAAATCGCCTGCACTCATGGGTTCCAGTCCCTGATATTTCCGCTTCTCGTTGATAGCTGCTCGCATAAAGTTGGTCATAGACACTCCGGGTATCTCCACAGGATATTGAAACGAAAGGAACAACCCCTCATGCGCCCTATCCTCTGGTGCCATTGCTAATAAATCTTTCCCATTGAAAGTTACACTACCCTCTGTCACCTTGAACAAGGGATTTCCTACTAACACTGCACTTAACGTACTCTTCCCCGAACCATTGGGTCCCATGATAGCATGTGTCTCACCCGTCTTTATACACAGGTCAATACCGTTTAATATCTTTTTGCCGTCAACTTCGGCATGTAAATTCTTTACCTCTAACATCTTCAATTGGATTGAATAAAATAAATAACTGATACGTGTAAAACTCCCTATCCCACTGTTCCTTCCAGAGATACAGATAATAGTTTCTGTGCTTCTACTGCAAATTCCATGGGCAGTTTGTTTAACACTTGTTTAGCGTAACCGTTGACAATCAGACCTACAGCTTGTTCGGTAGGTATGCCACGCTGGTTACAATAAAAAAGTTGGTCTTCACTAATCTTGCTGGTCGTTGCCTCATGTTCTACAATGGCACTGTCGTTGTGAATATCCATATATGGGAAGGTATGCGCTCCACACTGACTACCCAACAGTAGACTGTCGCAAGAGCTATAGTTGCGAGCATTGTCAGCATTGGCGGTGGCTCGTACCAGTCCACGGTAGGAGTTCTGGCTATGACCAGCACTGATACCTTTTGAAATAATCGTACTCTTGGTGTTTTTACCCATGTGAATCATCTTCGTTCCCGTGTCAGCCTCTTGGTAATTATTGGTCACTGCCACCGAATAGAACTCCGCCTGCGACCCATCGCCTCTGAGAATACACGAAGGATATTTCCACGTGATAGCACTTCCCGTCTCCACCTGTGTCCAAGACAATTTGGAGTTGACGCCTCGGCATTCACCTCTTTTCGTCACTAAATTGAGTACACCGCCTTGCCCATGCTTGTCGCCAGGATACCAATTTTGTACCGTGGAGTATTTCACTTCGGCATTATTCATTACAATAATCTCCACAATGGCGGCATGGAGTTGATTCTCATCACGCATTGGTGCCGTGCATCCTTCAAGATAACTCACGTAAGCATCGTCTTCGGCGACAATGAGTGTACGCTCAAACTGTCCCGTATTACGCGCATTGATGCGGAAATACGAACTGAGTTCCATCGGACATCGCACGCCTTTAGGGATATACACAAACGAACCGTCACTGAAAACAGCACTATTCAATGCCGCAAAGAAATTGTCTCGATAAGGCACTACGCTACCTATGTATTGCTTCACCAAGTCGGGATGTTCTTTGACCGCTTCACCCATCGAGCAAAAGATGATACCTTTCTCGCGCAGCTTTTCTTTGAAGGTTGTTTTCACCGACACCGAATCCATAATGGCATCTACTGCTGTGCCACTAAGTATCAAGCGTTCTTCCAAAGGAATTCCCAACTTATCAAAGGTCTTCTCCAATTCCGGATCAATCTCTTTGTTCTGCGGTTTCTTCGCCATTGGGTCTGCATAATAAGAGATTCCTTGATAGTCTATCTCTGGTAAAGTGACATGCCCCCACGAGGGTTGCTTCATCGTCAACCAATAGCGGTAAGCTTTCAAGCGGAAGTCGAGCAGCCAATCGGGTTCTCCTTTCTTGCTTGAAATCAACCGAATCACATCTTCGTTGAGTCCTTTTTCTATAATTTCAGTATGTACATCTGTTGTAAATCCGAACTCATATTTTTGTTCGGCAACTTGTCTCACATACTCGTTGTTACGATTATTTACTTCTTCCATAATGTCAAGACAGGGGTATCCCTGTGTGTCATGGATCCCCCTGCATCATTTTGTATATATTGGATCACACCACTGTGACCGCTTCTATTATCTCTCCATATCCTTCCTAACAATGTGTTATATCATTGATACAACACAATGAGCAGGCCACTTCGCAGAGACGAGTCTACGAAGTCAAGGAATATACCTCTTTATAATGTTTGCTTCACCTCTACCTCTGTGAAGGTTTCGATGATGTCGCCTTCAAGAATGTCGTTGAAGTTCACTAAGCTGATACCGCATTCGAAACCAGTAGCCACCTCTTTCACATCATCCTTAAAGCGTTTCAAAGCATTGATAGGTGCGGTATGAACTACAATACCATCGCGTACCACACGCGCCTTGTCTGAACGGTGTACCTTTCCTTCGGTGACGAGGGCTCCAGCAACAGTACCCACCTTGGAAATTTTGTACACCTGTTTCACTTCTACCTGACCGGTCACTACTTCCTTCTTGACCTTGTCCAACATACCCTCCATGGCTGCCCTGACGTCATCAATGGCATCGTAGATAACCGAATAGGTGTTAATCTCTACTCCATTCTGCTCTGCTAACTTACGAGCTGCAGCGGAAGGACGCACTTGGAAACCTACAATAATAGCATCAGATGCATCGGCTAAGGTGACATCGTTTTCACTAATCTGTCCTACGGACTTAAAGATGACATTGACATTAATCTTTTCTGTTGACATCTTGATAAAGGAATCGCTCAATGCCTCGATACTTCCGTCGGTATCACCTTTGACGATAATATTCAGTTCCTTAAATGAACCCAATGCGATACGATGGGAGACATCACTCAAGGTCAAGCGTTTCTGTGTGCGCAAGCCTTGTTCACGCTGCAACTGCATACGCTTGTTGGCAATGTCTCGAACCTCTTGCTCGGTTTCTAACACATGGAACTGATCACCTGCTGTTGGCGCACCATTCAATCCTAAGATGATAGCTGGCTCTGCTGGCTTTGCCTCTTCAATGCGCTGATTACGCACATTAAACATTGCCTTGATACGTCCCCAACTGGTTCCTGCAATGATATCGTCACCAACTCGTAAAGTACCATTACTTACCAACACGGTAGACACATATCCTCGTCCCTTATCCAAACTCGACTCGATGATACTACCTGTTGCTCGTCGGTTGGGATTGGCTTTCAAATCAAGCATATCTGCCTCTAAGAGTACCTTCTCCAACAGTTCATTGACTCCAATACCTTTCTTCGCACTAATTTCTTGACATTGATATTTTCCACCCCATTCTTCTACCAAGAGGTTCATTTGTGCCAAGTCTTCACGAATCTTATCAGGATTTGCACCGGGTTTATCAATTTTGTTGATGGCAAATACCATTGGAACATTGGCAGCCTGTGCATGCGCTATCGCCTCTTTGGTTGTCGGCATCACACTGTCGTCGGCTGCAATAATGATAATGGCAATATCGGTTACCTGCGTACCACGGGCACGCATGGCAGTAAAGGCTTCGTGACCAGGCGTATCTAAGAAGGTGATATTACGCCCATTCTCTAATTTTACGTTATAAGCACCAATATGCTGGGTAATTCCTCCCGCCTCACCAGCAATCACATTGGTGTTGCGGATATGGTCCAGAAGTGATGTCTTACCATGGTCTACGTGTCCCATGACGGTGACAATCGGTGCTCGCGACACCAAATCGTTTTCATCATCCATCTCTTCTGCCACAGCTTCTTGCACTTCAGCACTCACATATTCGGTCTTGAAGCCAAATTCGTCTGCTACCAAGTTAATGGTTTCTGCGTCCAAACGCTGGTTGATAGACACCATCAGTCCTACACTCATCAGGGTTCCAATGAGCTTGTTCACATCGACATCCATCATGGACGCCAATTCGCTTACAGTAACAAACTCGGTAAGCTTCAGTATTTTGCTCTCTTTACGCTCTGCTCTTTCCTCCGCACTCATGCGCTCTTGTATGGCATCACGCTTCTCCTTACGATAACGTGCACCCTTCTTGGTCTGATTGCCCTTACTGGTCAAGCGAGCCAAGGTTTCTTTTACCTGACGTGCTACTTCCTCTTCATTGACCTCTAAAGGTTTCTGATTGTAGTTTTTGTTGCGAGTTTTGCGATTATTTTTTTTGTTGGCATTACGACCGCTTTCTTGACTATTCGGACGATTATTGCCTCCGTTGCCTCCAATTTGCTTGGAGGCGGCATTGATGTCTACACGTTCTTGGTTAATGCGCACGCGTTTCTTACGTCCGCCGTGCTTTTCCTCACGTTCTTTACGCCGCTCTTCTTTAGTCTTTTTCTTTGGTCGTGTGCTCTGGTTGATTGCACTCAAATCAATCTTACCCAGCACATTCACCTTTGGTGCATTCTGCATTTTCAGCTCACTTTTGGTCTGAAAAAGCTCATCGCCATCATTCTTAGCATCGTCGTCCACCTCTGTTTCTTTTTGAGGTGCTTCCTCCTCTTTGGGTTGAGCTTGCTTCTCAGCAGGTTTTTCTACCTTCACCTTCTCTTTCTTTGATGCAGGTTTTGCTTCCTTTGGTGCAGGTTTTTCTTCCTTTTGAGGTGCGTCAGACTGTACAGGAGCTTCAGGTGCAGGCGCTGGTTGCGCTACCTTTGCTTCTACTGGCTTCACAGTTTCTTTCTTTTCAGGCTCCGAGCTGACGGCAGCAGCTGGTTTTGGAGCAGGCTCTTGAGCGGCTTTTGACGCCTGAGGCGTTGTATCTTGAGCAACAGGTTCTTTGGCTGCGGAGGTCTTCCCTATCGCATCCAAATCAATCTTGCCAATTGGATTGTATTGTTGCCGAGAAGAAGTTTTGAGTAACTCCTCTGCACGGTTATCCTTAGGAGCGGAAGAGGCTTCTTTAGGAGTAGAAGGACGCTTCTTCTCCTTAGGTTTTTTCTGAAAAATCTTTTCAGCTTGGTTGCGCACTTCTGCGTCTTGCTTAAAAGCTTCCACGAGCGCACCGTATTGGTCGTCGTTCAGTTTGAAGCTCAACTCGGGTTTCACTTCTCCCAGCTCACTTTTCTTTTCAAGGAATTCAACTGCCGTTTGAAGTCCTATGTTCAATTCACGTAATGCTTTGTTTAATCTGATGCTCATTGATATTTATTTAACTCTTATTTCTTATTGATGTTCACACTCTTATTCTCGCGATACAATTGGAGCTTACACTCTACCAGTGCATTGCCGCCAAGGGTTAATTTTGGAATAGAATGCTACTGCTCAAATTCTGCTTTTAATACTTTTATCAGATTGTCAACGGTCTCCTCTTCAAGATCGGCTTTTTCTATCAACATCTCGCGAGGTGCATTCAGCACTTGCTTCGCAGTGTCTAAGCCGATGCTCTTAATGGCATCGATGACCCACTGATCAATTTCATCGTCGAACTCATCCAAGTAGATATCCTCGTCTGCATCGGCATCCGAAACCTCTCTGAACACGTCAATGGTATATTCGGTCAGCATAGAAGCCAACTTGATGTTCAGACCGCCACGACCAATCGCTAAACTTACTTCTTCTGGTTTCAAATAAACCTCTGCCTTATGGTTTTCTTCATCAATATTGATGCTACTGATATGTGCAGGACTGAGAGCACGCTGTACCAACAACTTGATATTCGATGTGTAATTAACAACATCGATATTCTCATTGCACAGCTCACGCACGATGCCGTGTACACGGCTTCCTTTCACACCAACGCAAGCACCTACGGGGTCGATTCGCTCATCATAGCTTTCAACGGCTATCTTTGCACGTTCGCCAGGCATACGAGCTATTCGCTTAATGGAAATCAAACCGTCGTTTATCTCCGGTACCTCTGCCTCTAACAGTCGTTCCAAGAAAACAGGACTGGTACGAGAGAGGATAATCTTTGGATTGTTGTTCTCATTGTCTACCCGCAAGATAACCGCACGAATTGTCTCGCCTTTGCGATATTGATCGGAGGGTATCTGCTCTGATTTTGGGAGAATCAACTCATTATTCTCATCGTCTATCAACAGTACTTCGCGTTTCCAAATCTGATAAACCTCGCCAGAGATAATCTGTCCCACCCGGTCTTTGTACTTATTGTACAGTGCATCGTGTTCCAGTTCCAACACCTTCGACGCCAGCGTCTGCCGAAGATTAAGAATGGCACGGCGACCGAATTTTGAAAAGTTAATGGGTTCTGACACTTCCTCCCCAATTTCATAATCGGGTTCTATTTCCAACGCCTCCTTCAAGGCAATCTCTTTGTTTTCATCTTCCACCTCGCCGTCTGCAACGACAATGCGGTTGCGATATATCTCAAAATCACCTTTATCGGGATTGACAATCACATCAAAATTCTCATCGCTCCCATAAATCTTGGCCAAAACGTTGCGAAAGCTCTCCTCCAATACGCTAACCAAAGTAGCACGGTCGATATTTTTCGTGTCCTTAAACTCACGAAAAGTGTCAATCATACTGATGGTTTCTTCTTCACTTTTTCTTGCTGCCATAGCGGTATATTGTTATAATTTATAATTCAAGTTGTTACAATAGGTTCACTTATTTGAAACTAATCAAATACTTGGTATATTTCACTTGGTCCATTTGGAACGCATGGTCGACGAATTGTATTTCAGGACGTTTCTTTCCCTCAATTTTTACTTTTTCATCTACCGCCACAACAAAGTCATTTCCATTCACAGACTTCAATGTGCCTTGTACTTTTTTCCCATCACGACCCAGTACTTCTACTTCCTTACCTATAAAATTGATATACTGCTGGGGCACCTTAAAGGGTTGACCTAATCCAGCCGAACCCACTTCCAGCTCGTAATCTTCTTCGTCACGACTCAGCCTACTCTCTATATATCGGCTCAGTTCTACGCAATCTTCAATCCATACGCCGTCAACATGGTCGATTTCGACAACTATTTTGTCATCGGGGCTCACCTCAATATCAACTAAGAAATACTCTTTATCCTGAAGCCACTCTTCAACCACCGCTTTTACGACACTTTTATCAATCATATATATTTAATTAGAACGATATATTCGTTGTCCTTACAACGGCAAACTCCTTGTGATAAAGGAGCTACGCCCTACATCCAAAATAAAATGAGGAGCTTTCGACGAAGCCCCTCATTCCACTGAACAGTGCAAAGGTACGTATTTCTGATGAAACTCCCAAATAAAATACCAATTATTCAATTCTAAATTGATACATTGCCCGTACTTTACTATCTCAATGAGCTAAGGAGTTTATCTCTTCTTTTTCTGCGTTCAATTGACAGATTGCACGGAAGGACAATAAATGCTGAATTTTCTTTACAAAGTGCCTCTCATAACTCGCGTCAAAATATCCAAGGACAAAGTTGGTCGCAAATACGCGAAATATGAGCAAGGTTTGTAATTCTCTGTTATCATGAATGTTACGATCGTGCCGTCTCTTTTCTTTCCTGTTTTTACCACTTTTGAGCGATTGAAGCATTGAGATAAGCCTGCTATTTGCATGCTTTAATGCCGCTGTGGCATGTGAATAACAGCTCTAATGAGTGCTTCCAAGAGCGTTAAGTCAATATTTTAGCTTGAAGAGACACCTCATTTGTTAAAATCAGCCCATTTTTGTTGAGCATTTGCCTATTAAATTTTTCTATTTTGAAGATTTTAGATGGTCGTTTTTTGGTAAAATGATAGGACAAAAGCAGCCGAATATCTCTACCAAAAATGACAAAAATTTTCATTGAAAGAGTAATTGTTGTAACAACAAATGAGAGCGAGCGAGAAAAACAATGTCATTAGAATTGTTGCTGAAACAAAAGAACAAAGATTGCTTTTTCACAAGAAGTCATCTTTCTTCTATAAAAGAGTCGTACGAAAAGGTGAAAAACTTTGTGAAAAATAGAGACTATCTTCCCAGTTTTTTATACCTTTGTGAAAGCAAGTTCCACTGACAAACGGCTTGCTTTCATGCCGCTGGCAACATAAAATAATTGACTAATTCGCACCATCTATGATGAAAAAGAAGAAGATATTCTTAACAGGAGCTACTGGACACATGGGGTCTGAAGGATTGAAACAACTGCTCCAACGACGTGATGAATTTGACATTTGCTTGTTGGTGCTTCCTACCGAAAACGACCGAAAAGCCATTGCGCCTTACGAAAAACTATCAGGCGTAGAGGTTATTTATGGCGACTTAACCCGCTACGAAGATGTGCTTCAAGGAGTAAACAATGCCGACTATGTGCTTCACGTGGGTGGTATGGTATCTCCCGTTGCGGATTATTATCCTCAAAAGACATTGCAGGTCAACGTAGGTGCGGTGAAGAACATCATCAGAGCCATCAAGGCACAGAGCAATCCCGACCGTGTACATTTGGTGTATATCGGTACTGTGGCACAAACGGGCGACCGTAACGACCCTATCCATTGGGGACGCGTTGGCGATCCTATCAAAATTAGCATCTACGACATCTATGCGCTGTCTAAAGCCATGGCAGAAAGAGAGGTCATCGAGTCGGGACTCAAGCATTGGGTGTCGCTGAGACAGACGGGCATCCTATATCCGTCCATCCTCAACAAGCTCGACCCTATCATGTTTCATCAACCTCTCAACGGTGTTTTAGAATGGGTAACCGCAAAAGATTCGGGAGTATTACTTTCCCACGTGTGCAACCAAGATTTACCAGAAGATTTCTGGTGCCGCATTTATAACATTGGAGGCGGTGCCGAATATCGAACTGTCAACTGGGAATTCATGCAATTTACTTTCACAGCCCTAAAGATAGGGAACCTCAAAGATGTCGTAGAACCCGATTGGTTTGTACTTCGTAACTTTCACGGTCAGTGGTACACCGACTCGGATATATTAGAGTCGTATCTTCATTTTAGAAGTGGTAAGATTGACGAGTTTATTCAGGAAATGGCAGAAAAAGCTCCTCTCAAGATGAAAATGGCGCGCTTTGTAGCCTCCAAACTGATAAAACACCTCGTATTTAAGCCCACAGCCAACAAACCTTTGGGACCACTTTATTGGAAGAAAAAGAATATCGAACCCCGTATTACAGCCTTTTATGGAAGTATGAAGGCATGGAATGAAATTGCTGGGTGGGAACACTTCAAATTGTATTATCCTTCTTCCAAGCCCATCTTGTTGAACCATGGATATGACGAATCAAAACAACTGACAGAACTGGACCTTAAAGATATGCAGCAAGCTGCCGCTTATAGAGGAGGGAAATGCCTGTCTACCCAAATGACTAAAGGCGATTTAACGACAAAACTGGAATGGCAATGTGCCTTTGGTCACAGATTCAAAGCCTCGCCAAGACTTATTCTTTTGGGTGGACACTGGTGTCCAGAGTGCTTCCCCATGCCATGGAATTACGACGAAGAGGCAAAACGAAATCCTTTCTTTGCCCAGGTATGGAAGCCCCTCCACAGCCCTGACGAACACAACGTGTACGATGAGACTATTGTCAAAGGATCGCAAGAGTGAAAAAGGAAGAAAAAGGAAGAACTTTTTTGAATGAATAACTATCTTTTTGGTTGCGCCTGCCACCTATATATAACAGTGCCGGGAGTCTAATTGTGATTTATGGTTTGAGGTAAAGAGCATTCTATTTGCCTTTCAAAATTAGTGTCGAGATTCTTATTGTTATTTATGGTTTGAGGCAAAGTCGCTGGCTATTCTTGAAGCAAACGATTAACAACCGAAAAAGCTCTTGAGCCTTCTCTTCATATCTTCCTTACATTCCTGCCACACCTTAAGGTTTTGTGCATACTCCTCTTCTAAGCGTTTTCTCTTATCTTCCCGCTGCCACTTATCTTGAGGCGTGTGCTTTCTGGCTCTTGTTGCTAAGCCAACAATTACCCAAGTAATTATCAATAAGACAAATCCCAGTGTCGTCATATCTTACCTATATATAACAGTACTCTTGCAAATTTACATAAAAACGGGTCAGTCGTAAAACCCAGTTGCATCCCTCCTCTCTTCATGCACATAATTTCATAAGTATTTGTTATCTTTGCATC
>NZ_QFFX01000038.1:0-28279 GCF_023522295.1 Prevotella sp. TCVGH
GCAGAAGATTCCATGCACATTTTTGTCACATAAAAGAAAACGACTCTAAATTATGCACATTTTTGTCATATAAGCCAATAAACTTCAATTCTCACGATACAATACTCCCCGAAAATTATCCTTGTGATAGTTTTCGGGGAGTATTGTTTGTATATTCGTTCTCCATGAGCGGTTTGTTGTGGGCTGCATTTGAGGAGAGGAGGGCGTTAGGGATAATTATCTGGCTAATCCTGTTCCTTGAGAGCTATGTTCTCATGGCGAGCGCCTTATTTTCTGCTGCCTCCATCAGTTCGCGTTCGCCAGGCCCCTTGTCGTTGATTCCACAGAGGTGTAGAATGCCATGGATGATGACACGATGGAGTTCCTCCTCGTATGTCTTGCCAAACAGTTCGGCATTGGTGCGAACTGTGTCAAGACTAATCACGATGTCGCCGTTCACAGTGTCGCCCTCGTCATAGTCGAAAGTAATGACATCTGTGTAATAGTCGTGTCCTAAGTATTCGTTGTTCACCTCTAAAATCTTCTTGTCGTCTACGAACATATAGCCCACCTCGCCAATCTTTCGGCCGTAGGTGGCGGCTACGGCTTTGATCCAAGCCGAGGTTTCTCGTTTTTTGATGTTCGGCATCTTCACGCCGTCTGCATTATAGGTTATCATCAATCAGTATTTTTTCGTTTGAATTTATGGAAATTACTACTCAAAGGCTACGGTTTGTTGCTTTTAGGTGGAATGGGTAAGAACTCCTTTACGTCTCTCCCGTAGCGTAACAGTTCGCGAACCATCGATGAACTTACACTGGCTAACTGTGGTTCGGTGAACAAGAAAATAGTATCAATGCCACTTATATGGCGATTGATGTCAGCCTGTTCACGTTCGTACTCAAAGTCTTTTACCGATCGGACGCCTTTTATTATATAGGTAGCTCCTTCTCTTTTGGCAAAATCTACCGCCAAATCGTGATAGGACTTCACCGAAATTTTGGGTTCGTTGGCATACAACTTTGTAATTGCCTCTATGCGTTCGGCTTCAGAGAGCATGTGACTCTTTTGGCTGTTCACCCCCACACCGATGACGATGTGGTCGAAGAGAGGCAATGCACGCTTCACTACGGAGTCGTGTCCGATAGTGAAAGGGTCAAAGCTACCCACGAAAATTCCAATTCTTTCTTTTTGATTCATGTTGAACGTTCGTGAGTTATGTAAATAATCCTGGTTCCATTAGGTTGCCTTTGTATGGGTCTCGCCCCAAATGTTCGTATGCTAAGTGCGTTGCCATACGCCCTCTGGGGGTACGCTTAATAAATCCTTCCATGATAAGGAATGGCTCATACACCTCTTCCACTGTACCTGTGTCCTCGCCAATGGCTGTCGCAATAGTACTTAGTCCTACGGGACCTCCACGGAATTTGTCGATAATGGTGAGCAAAATCTTATTGTCTATCTCGTCAAGTCCATATTGGTCGATATTCAATGCCTGTAAAGCATATTTTGCAATCGCTGTATTGATACCTCCATTACCTTTCACTTGTGCGAAGTCGCGTACACGCCTTAGCAACGCATTTGCAATACGTGGCGTTCCTCTTGAGCGGCGTGCAATCTCATAAGCTGCCTCTTCATCAATAGGAACTTTTAAGATGGTGGCACTTCGGGTAATGATTCTAACCAATGTTGGCGGCTCATAATACTCCAAGTGCATGTTAATACCAAAGCGAGCACGCAAAGGAGCTGTTAAAAGTCCGCTTCTCGTTGTCGCTCCAACCAAAGTAAAAGGATTTAAATCGATTTGTATAGACCGCGCAGAAGGCCCTTTATCTATCATGATATCGATGCGATAGTCTTCCATGGCAGAGTAGAGATATTCCTCCACCACAGGTGACAGTCGGTGAATCTCATCAATAAACAGCACATCATTGGGTTCAAGAGAGGTCAGAATGCCTGCTAAATCACCCGGTTTGTCAAGCACTGGTCCACTTGTCAACTTAAAGCCAACGCCCAATTCGTTGGCAATAATGTTGCTCAAAGTTGTCTTTCCCAATCCCGGAGGACCGTGTAAAAGCGTATGATCTAAAGGCTCTCCTCGATATTTGGCTGCTTCTACAAATATTTCTAAGTTCTCAACAACCTTTGGCTGACCGCTAAAATCGTTGAATTTTAGTGGTCTTAGCGCATTCTCAAATTCCTTCTCGGCGGATGAGAGGCGTTCTTCTCGGATATTAAAATCTTCTTCCATGATTGTTGGACATCTAATTAGTTCTTGCAAAGATAATGAATAAAATCTACAATGCGAACTCCTCGCTATTTTTTGACACTTGGTTGCATTTTAATTTGTGTACTTTTGTAAAAAATAAACAATTATCTCTTTAGAATATGGAACACGAACAAACAGAAGAACAAATGCCTTGGTGGAATGTTATCCTATCGGGTGGAATGTTGGTTATAGGACTTCTTTTCCCTTACTTTGGGTTGGATTTTGTAGAAAAGCCTCAATTCTTGTTGGCTTGGTATCTACTTGCTTTTGCCTTTGTGGGTTTGCCTGTCATGAAAGAAGCATGGGAAACAGCCCTCAAGGGTGATGTGTTTAGCGAATTTATGCTCATGACCATTGCCTGTATTGGCGCCTTTGCTATTGGCGAATATCCTGAGGGAGTGGCTGTGATGCTTCTTTATTGTATTGGAGAGGCTTTGCAAGACAGAGCCGTTGACCGTGCACGTGATAACATTCAAGAACTGATTGCTTTTAGACCCACAGTAGCTAAGGTTGTTGTCCAAGGGAAAATCATTGAAAAATCCCCCGAAGAAGTGCAGGTAGGTGACATTCTTGAGGTCAAAGCAGGGGATAGAGTACCCCTCGATGGCAAACTTGTTTCTGCTTCCGCTGCGTTCAATACCGCTGCTCTTACGGGCGAGTCGCTACCACGAACCTTTGAAACGGGTGGAGAAGTGTTGGCAGGAATGATAGCTGTGGATGCAGTATCTCATTTAGAGGTCGTGCGTCCTGCCAGTGAATCGGCTGTTTCACGCATCTTAAATATGGTGGAATCGGCAGCAGAACGAAAAGCTCCCACCGAATTATTTATTCGACGTTTCGCACGCATTTATACACCAATCGTCATCGGTTTGGCACTGTTGACGGTGGTATGTCCTTATTTATATAGTATTTTTGACAGTCAGTACAGTTATATTTTTACTGACTGGTTCAGACGAGCTCTTGTCTTTTTGGTTATTTCTTGTCCCTGTGCATTGGTTATCAGTGTTCCTTTAAGTTATTTTGCAGGCATAGGTCTTGCCTCTAAACATGGCATCTTGTTCAAAGGAAGCAATTACTTAGATGCCATTACAGAGGTGGACGTTGTGGCATTTGATAAAACAGGAACCTTAACTACTGGTGAGTTTGCGGTTCAGTCTGTAGTAGGATTAGACCAAGAGGCTTTGCAAACCGTGGCTGCTATGGAGAAGTCGAGCAATCATCCTATCGCCCAAGCCATTTTGAAGTATTGCCCTACGGAAGAAAGTATCAGCTCTCAAGATATGGCAGGCTATGGTCTTAAAAATGAGGAATGGCTTGTAGGGAACTTAAAACTGTTAGATCGTGAGCAAGTATCTTATGCTGACGCCTTGCGTAGCATACCAGAGACAGTGGTAGCGGTGGCTCGAAAGGGAAAATATGTTGGGCATATTATTCTTGCCGATACCATTAAAGAAGATGCAAAGAAAGCGATTTCGGATTTACCTGTGCGTGCTGAAATGCTTTCTGGCGACCGTCAGGAATTAGTAACCAAGGTGGCTGCGGACTTAGGTATATCGAACGCCTATGGTGATTTGCTGCCTGATGGGAAAGTTTTGCACCTTCAAAATGTCAAGAAAGCAGGAGAGCGGGTTGCCTTTGTGGGCGATGGTATCAACGATGCACCGGTTCTTGCTTTGAGTGATGTAGGCATTGCCATGGGAGGTTTAGGCTCCGACATGGCTATTGAAACGGCAGATGTCATTATTCAGACCGATCAACCCTCGAAGGTAGCTTGTGCCATAAGGATTGGAAGATACACCCGACGCATTGTCAATCAGAACATTGCATTGGCTTTGGGCGTTAAAGCCGTAGTTATGCTTCTTGGCTTGTTGGGCTTTGCCAATCTTTGGATGGCTGTTTTTGCCGACTCGGGGGTGGCTTTGTTAGCCGTTCTCAATGCTGCTCGCATCTTCTTTAAGAAGCAAAACTAAAACGATTTTTACGCAAAAAAATGATGTCTTTTGTCTTATTATTTTACCAAAAAACGGCCATCTAAAATCTTCAAAATAGAAAAAATCAATAGGCAAACGATGTACAAAAATACGCTGATTTTAGCAAAGAAAACGTCTTTTTGAGTTAGAACATCTCCTTAACACGCTTGGAAACACTCTTTAGCGGTGTTATTTACATGCAGTAGCAGCATTAAAGCATGCAAATAGCAGGCTTATCTCAATGCTTCAATCGCCAAAAGATGGTAAAAACACGAAAGAAAAGAGGCGATGTAAACATAACACTCTTAATAACAATAAGTTACAAAAGGCGCTCAAAATTCGCGTATTTGCGACCAACTTTGCCGTTGGTTGATTTCACGCGAGTTATGAGAGGCTCTTTGTAAAGAAAATTCAGCATTGATGAGCTTTCCATTTAGCATATTTCCAACGCTGCATACGCAGTCTTGTTGGTGTTTTTGGTGGTTACTCAATCACCCTAAAAAGTAAGTGCTGTGGTTGCTCCTTTTCCTAAATAGCGTTGTTTATTTCTATAACTTACAGAAGTTGAGAAAAGGAGACGGCATATACAAGAATTCTTGTGATAGCAGTCATAGCGTTAGTGGATGAAATCACAGGTACAGCATCAGACGATTCAAACAAGTTTGATTGCATTCGGCTTGCTCCGTTTTTGGCTCAAAATGCAAGAGAGTGAAGGAGTGTAGCTCGCTACACTCCTTCACTCTCTTACATTTTTGACCTAAAAAACAAGCGCAAAAACTAACAAAGCTAATTGATAGAACCAGCCTAAATATTTTGCATACTTACATCTTGATGACCGTCTGTATGTTCGTAAACTCGTTGGTGGCATCAATAATTCTTAGCAGTTTGGCCCAGTTGGCAGCTGGTTCATGCTTGTGGTTGTAGGTTCTCACCACGTTGATGAGCAGCTTGCCATCTGCTGTTGATGCTTTGGAGACAAAGGAGCCACACTCGTTGGTCACGTTCTTATGAAGTTGCTCTAATGCATCTGGCGACACCTTGTATCCTTCGGGCAGTGCTATCTCTATATTCCATATTGTTTGTCGTGGCGAAATCATATCAATATCGGCAGTACGGTGGCGTTGTTGTCCTTCCACTTTCAGCATTCCTCCCAGTAGTTTACCAGTTGAGATGATGAGGTTGCGCCCAGCCTTTTTTACCATTCCCTCCATGGAATAGTTGGCGGTGTAGGTCAGGTTACGGTTTTTCTTGGAGGTACCTACCGATGCGATTTTGCAGTCTCTGATGTTTTTCGGTGTATTGTCCCAATAGCTTTCCACTAAATCCTTCAACCATTTCTGTTGCTCTTCTTTTGCCTTTTCCAGTGTTTGCTGTTCGGCTTCTGCCTTTCTCTTTCCCAGTGCCTCTGTAAATGGCTTGGCATCAGTCATTCGGTCGAGGTATGAGTCGTACACATCTTTCAATGTAAGTATCTCTGTGCCGAGTTGTTCGCGGATGGTGCCAGTGGTACGATGCTCATGGTTAATCGCCAACTCTGAACCGTTTTCTATCTTTGTTTTGAGCGTATAGACACTTTGGTTGTCCTCAGCTTTGCTGGCAGGTAGCACAAAGACAGGATAATCTTTTTTAGCTTCTTTGCTATTCTCGGGTTGGAGAATGGCTTTGCGCCCTTGCATGTCAGCTCTCAATTCTCCTGCTATGTTAATTGATGGACACCACGAATAGTAACGTTCACCCTCCTTGAGGTAGAGGAACGGCACGCCATTGGCATATACAGACAGTTGATCGATGGGTTCGCTACCATCCAGAGTGGTGATTCCTATTCTGGTTTTCTTAATTCCAGCCTGTAAGAGCCGCAATTGAAGATTGTAGGCGAATCTGCGGAGCGAAGCATCTGTTATACGATCCTTGGCGTATGTGAAACACAAAAGGTCGTAGATATAGTCGGCTCTATCGGTGATGTTCGGAAATTGTTTTTTAGCTGCCTTGCAGTATTTTCTGAGTTCAAGGTTGCCGAAATAAGCTAATGTCGCTACACGATAAAACTCTAAAGCGTCATCCTGTATGTCCTTGGCTTTAGGATTGGCATGTAGTCCTTTGTATTTGGAGCTGGGTGGGATAAACTCTCCTTTGAGTCGTTTACCCTGAATGTTGAGTATCGTCATAGGGGAGTGCTCCAGCTGATGATACCATAGGTCTGGGTTGGTTGTTTCTACATTGGTCACTTCAGCATCAAGGATGATATTCTTGTCCTCATCGGTACTCTGTTTGAAGTCTGGAGCACCGTTTAGTGTTCGATATTGTGAGGTGAGGTCTTTGTCTAACGTGCAGTGCACCTTCTTCCAGAGCATAGGGTATTCTTCCTGATAGGAGATGATAAACGGTTCCATGGTATGCTCCTCAAATTTCTTCTCTTCGTAGGTGAAGATGTCAATGTTGTCACCTACTGCCAATCCCGGCACCGCTAATTTCTGCCCTTTCTCCTTGTCCTTTTTTCCTTCTGCAGTATTCACATAGTCATCTGTGCTGACTTCCCTTATAGTACCATCGGGTTTAATGACTCTTACTCCAAGCACATGCTGCACTTTCTCGCTCCAACCCAATCGGTAGCGTTGATAATAGGAAATGAAGTCAAACTCGGAATATTTCTTAAGTGCAGCTTGGTCGTTAATGTGTATACATACACGATTGAGGTCGCTGGAGATAATGTTTCGCTTCATCTTGAAACTCAAATTGATTACAGTGAGGAGATTCAAGTGCGACTTCTGGGCAACGCTCACGTCGCGGTAGGATGCTACGATGACTGCACTCTCGTTCTTGTACTTGGAAGGAATGTTGGTGTTTTTGAATTGTGGGAGATCCATCGCCCATACGTTTTTCCTAATGGTATCGGCAAAGGCTTTGTACTTCTCCAACTTGTCTGCATACACGCATGTAGTGCCTATCAACAGCAACGTGCATAGGCACACTCTCATTTTACTTACTCTGTTCATGATATCTGTTTTTTAGTTTAGGTTCGTGATTACCAGCTGCTCGTTGCATGCATCGTTCCATTTGCTTAGCATGTTGTTCCACTTCATAATATCCGCCTTGGGTAAGAGACGATGGTGAATGGTGAGTACACGGCGCAATATGACGCAGTTGTCTTTCTGTGTAAAGGTACACTCCATCGTTCCTTGTGGCATGTCGAATTTCTTCGAAGGAGGTATCATGACCTTGCAGCCTGCTGGCAGTTGCACTCTCACTTCGCGTACGATGCGGCACCGGAGTGGGAGCATAACATCGTGAGTGCGGTCGGTAGTGTCTATTCTTTGCGAGAACAGTTCGTTGTGAGGATTTAGCTCTACGTACACCTCATGATCTGCTTGTTGCACTCCCGTGCGGTTGATGATCTTACCTTCGAGTATTGCCCACGTCTCTCTACGGTCTTTGACTGTCCACTTTACATCAGTAATTTCGTGAGCATGGTCGTCAGAATTCATTGCATTGGCGAGTAGAAGAAGCTTATCGCCTTGCTGTGTCGCATCATGTGTCCGCATGAAAAACTCTTTCATATCGCCACACCAAGCATTACTTACGTGTCCCACGAGGCGAGGTTGGTTGTTCATCTCTAAAGTATAATGGTATGAAAGACTGTCTACAGAACTGTTACTGTTCAATATGGGCAGAGCCATGAGCGTGCAGTTAGCACCATTCTCCACCATAGCCTCTCGTCCTTGGATGTTACCGGGGATGTGTGTTGCAGGAATAAAACGATTGGTGGCATCCAGCCAATAGGTCTTGCCACCGTGGCTTAGCATACAAATCATGTGGTTGACAGCTCCCAAGGTAGGCACGTCACTGGCTTTGAAAGGGATATCTTCCGTTCCGATGTCCACTAATCGTGCATCCATTTTCTGTGCTTTAAGCAAAGTGCAGAGCAACATCGCCATGCCTTTGCAGTCACCATAGCACTTGCGTACAACTTCTGCAGGTCGATCTGGTTGATGGCCAGTGATGCCAGCTTCGAAAGCAACATACCTGATATTCTTTTGTACCCATGCATATGTATTGCGAATGCGGTCCTCATCGGTCTTTGCTCCTTGCCCAATCTCTTTCAGTATGGTGGGGAGGTTGGGGATGTTCGTGTCTATTTGGGTTAGTTCGTTAGACCATTTGTACATGTCTTGATAGTCGGAAAAAGCTCCTACGATACAGATATATGGGTAAATGGAAGCCATTGGAGGCATTGCATTCTCCGACACCATGCCTTCCATGTCGGTGATGGTATAGGTATAGACTCTGTCATTGGCATCCTCTGTTTGTTCAAATTTGATGTTCGGAGTGAAGTTTTGGTGTATTAGTTTGAATTGGTTGAACTGCTTGGGAATACGGATAACTACGGTCTTGTGTTTAATCTTGAACTCTTCGGATAGATAAATACGTGTGAAATAGCGCACATCTTTGAAAGTACGTTCAAACTTTACCTTGCTCTCATGGCGTTTCCGATCGAAGTTAATATTGAAAAAGCAGACCTTGGTGTCATCGTAAAATACATTTTCGGGCGTAGCGTTTCGATATTGTGCGGCACCTTTTCCAGAAGCTTTATCCAGAGAGATAAACTCGCCATACAAGGTGTATGGCTGTATATTGATATTGCGAAGTGAGAGAGACTGATAATGTGTTGTCACTGTGTTCTTCACAATTGGCTTGCCATCGTTGTCAGACATGAACACATAGGTGTCGGTACAGTCATCTATTACAATGTCTTTCACAGGCTTTGCGCCCCAGATAGAGATGGATGTCAGCGTCAGCAGCAGAACAAGCCATAATTTCAAGTGAGAAATGTCATTCATCAGAAATGTTTTTAAGATATAATATATTGAAATTTAGTTCTTCATCTTAGTGGTTGTAAAAATAAAAAAAATATTAATACGCGAATACGTTTTGTTTATTTTTTTTATTCGAAAAAGGAAAGTTCATGCTGTTTTGTTGCCAGTTGTCTGCGCTTGTCAAATCTTTGCCTCGTAATGGTGAAATAATAAACCATTTGATTTTTGAATCAAAGGCGCTTGAAAGTTTGGATTTATTAAAAAGAGAGATGCTCACAGAAACATCATCATATATAAAAAACGGTGCAATCTATTCGACTGCACCGCTAGTTGGAAAACCACGTTTTGTGGTATTATTCAGTTGCTATGCAATGGCTGCATCTTTTTCTTGTTCGTTCTTAATCTTGCGTCCCAATACCAAGTAAGCAATTGGAGAAGCAAGGAAGATAGAACTTAATGTACCTACGAAGACACCAACGATCATAGCAAAGGCGAAACTGCGAATGCTGTCAGCACCCAAGATGAATATTGGAACTAACACAATGAGCGTAGAAACAGATGTGTTAATGGTACGAGCCAATGTCTGGTTGATAGAGTCATTGAAGGTCTTTTGTATATCTTGTTTTGGATGTAGCTTCAAGTTCTCGCGGATACGGTCGAACACAACAACGGAGTCGTTAATGTCGTATCCAATCACTGTAAGGATAGCACCGATAAATGTCTGGTCTATTTCGAGAGAGAAACCTATCCAGCCGTAGCACAATGAGAACAAACCTATCACCATTGTGGTGTCGATAATCAATGCAGCTACAGAACCTATGGAGAATCCGATATTGCGGAAGCGCAACAAGATATACAAGAAGATACAAATTAACGCTATCACAACGCTCTTGATTGCATTGTTGGTAATGTCCTTTGCAATGGAAGGTCCAACCTTAGAAGAACTGATAATAGAACCTCCTTCGCGAATATCTGGATTCTTAAAGGCTTCAATATTTGCTTGTTTCACCATGCCCGCTTTAGTCAAGGCATCGTAAAGGATGGTTTCCGCCTTGTCATCCATTTGAGGATCGTTGCTCTCTAAGTTATAATTGGTGGATACACGGAATGTTTTTCCGTCGGTACCAATAGCGATCACATTCGTGGTTGCCAGTTCTCCTGCATTTTTGCCCACTGTATTTTTGAACGCATTGTTCAGTACACCACGTACATTTTCCACATGCGTAGCTTTATCTACGGTAACTACATAGTTACGACCACCTGTGAAATCAATACTCTGACTCAAGCCACGAACAACAAAACTACCGATACAAATAATGATAGCAATGGCATAGATAGTGCCACTTGTCTTGAACATCTTCATAAAGTTGTAGCGTGTATTCTGCATCATATTTTCAGAAATACCTGTCCAGAACTTCAGATTGAGCCACTTATCTTTGTTGAGTTTGTATTCGTAAACCAAGCGAGTCAAGAATACCGCACTAAAGAATGAGCAGGCAATACCAATCAACCATGTGGTGGCGAAGCCTCGAATAGGTCCTGTACCGAATACCAAGAGGATGACACCTGTGATTGCAGAGGTCAAGTTAGAGTCGAAAATAGCACTAAAGGCATTGCTGTAACCTGCTGAAACGGCTTGTTTCATACCCTTTCCAGCTCGTAACTCTTCTTTGATACGTTCGTATATCAGCACGTTGGCATCGACGGCAGTACCTAATGAAAGCACCATACCCGCAATTCCCGACATCGTTAGTGCTGCTTGGAACGAGGTAAGAATGCCCAACGTAAAGAACACGTTAATAATCAAAGCACAGTTGGCTATCATACCAGGGATGAAATTGTACATCACAATCATGTAAATCATCAGTAATACGAATGCCAATGCAAATGAGATAATTCCTTGTTGGATAGATTGTGCACCCAATGTAGGACCAACAACCTCCTCTTGAACGATACGTGCAGGCGCAGGCATACGACCAGATTTCAAGGTGTTGGCTAAGTCCTTGGTGTCCTCAATGGTGAAGTGACCAGTGATAGAAGATTGCCCTCCATCGATTTGTCCATTGATACGAGGAGAGGTATATACCAATCCATCGAGTACAATGGCTACGGCTCTACCGATATTTGCTTTGGTGATGGCTGACCAGCGACGAGCACCGTCTGTGTTCATCGTCATGGAAACCTCTGGCTGACCTGATAGATGGTTAAACTGATCGGCTGCATCTGTAATCACATCACCTTCCAAAGGAGCGCGTCCTGTGGTGGTAGTAATCTTCAAAGCATGCAGCTCATAATAGTTTTTCACTTGCAAACCGTCTGCTGGCTTTGCACTCCAAAGGAGTTTGAGGTCTGCAGGAAGGATTTGTTTTGCGATATCAGAATGTATCAATCGGTTGATTTCTGCGGTATCACGTACGTTGGCATAACCTACACAGCTTAGTGCATTTTGTCCTGTTGTGCTTAAAATTGCCAACAAAGGATGCTCTTTTTTGGCAGCAGCCAACTGTGCGTCATTAGCAGTCTGTACATTCTTTGTTTGATTTTCCTCTTTGATTTGGAATTTAGGTTGCGCCTTCTTTACCTTTTGAGCAGCTTTGGGTTGAGCCACTGTAGAGTCAACGGCAGTCGTGTCTTTCGCTACACTCTCGCCATGTGCAAGTTGTGCATCCAATTGGTTCAAGTAAGGAATTATTTCTTCTGCATTGAAAGTCTCCCAAAACTCAAGGTTAGCGCTTCCTTGCAAGAGCTTACGCATGCGCTCTGGTTCGCGGATACCTGGCATCTCTACCATGATACGTCCTTCTTCACCTTCCAACTTTTGGATATTAGGTTGTACTACACCAAACTGGTCGATACGAGTTCGTACCACATTAAACGAGTTGTCAATAGCGGCTTGTGACTCTTTACGCAGTGCTTTCTCTACTTCCGCATCGCTGCTCTGTGGGTTTACTTTGCCTTGCAGTTGTTGGGTAGCAAAGATTTCTGCAAGTCTGCGCTGTGGCGCATTCTTCTTGAAAGCCTTAATAAAGAGTGAGATAAAATCGCTCTGACTGGTCTCTTCTTCAGCTCTTGCTTCCTTCATCGACTTTACAAAATCCGGGTCTGTCTTGTGATCAGCGAGCATTTCGATGACATCAGGTACCGAAATCTCAAGAATCACATTCATACCACCTTTTAGGTCAAGTCCAAGTCCGATTTGTGTCTCTAAACATTTCTGATAAGAGTAAATGCCTAAATACTTCACAGAGTCTTTGTACTCCTGCTGTGCTATCGGATCTTTCAGCTTGGCAGCTTGGCTATCGTAATAGCGTGTGGCGGCTGAAAATGACAAATAGAAGATGCTTGCAAGCGTCAAAAGGACGGCTGTTACAATTACAATTCCTTTGTTTTGCATTTTAATTTATTATTGATTATTGTTTTTTCCAAAAAATTATAGACGTGCAAAGATACTATTTTTTTGTTACTATGAAAAATTTATAGCGCTTAAATGTATATTTTTGAGCATTTTGCACTTATTTTGCTTGCTTTTCGAGCCAGCAATAAATGGGGTAGTGGTCACTCGTTTTGATTTTATTGTCTACTTGACAGTGATATGGTTTTAAGTTTTTTGAACACATCAACTGGTCTATTCTCACATAAAATCCTCCTAAATGATAGGAAATCCCGGGTCCATTGCCTGTCTCAATGTAGCAGTCGCGTAGATGTTTGGCAATGGTTCTCCGTGCAAACGAGTTGGGACCGTCGTTAAAGTCACCACAGAGAATGATGGTTTTGTCTTGATGTTGTTCTATATACTGGGCAACCGCTTTGGCTTGTGGAGCGCGTATCTTAGTGGCATTTGCCAACTTATGATATAAAGACTTAGAACCTATCTTGATAGAGTCTGTTTCTAATTCGCCTTTAACCATGCCCTTAAAACTATCCTTGTCTTCTTCTGTAAGTCCTATGGATTCGAGGTGGTTGTTGATCACGATGACAGTATCTCCTTTGATGTCAAGAAAGAATGCCGTTGAATGATTTCCTTCGGAAGGATAGTGGATAGCTTCTTTCTTCAAAATGGGAAACTTACTGTAAATTGCCATTCTGTCTGTTCCCTTTTCGGTCAGTGAAAAGTCATGATAGGCATAGATAGGATTGAGTGCAGCCTCTATGCGTTCTTTCCCCACCTCCGTTGTCTCTGCTTCTTGTAAGCATACAATGTCGGCATCTTGCGCCCTCAGATAGTTGAGAATAGGGTTTGCTTTTCCCTTATCTTCCCAGCCTGCAAAGTACCACACATTATATGAAAGTACTTTGATGGCATGTGGTGGTGCTTCTTTGGGTAAGTTCAATGGGCAGTAATTACGAATAGGAGGGAAGCAAAGTACGAACCCGACAATGGGAATCCAACAGTTTTTGAAATGGAAAATAACCCAAGTCACTAAAAAACCTACGTTCATTATTAACAGCACAGGCAGTAGTAGTCCCATGTTTGCCAAAGCGGGATGGACAGTAGGATCTAACCTATCAGCATATCCCGCTATGAGCATGACCAAAACAGTCACCACGTTGGCGGTAGCGAGGATTTGGAGTATTATTTTTTTTACAAACCGAATCATGTAAATTTACCGACGGTTGCTGCTGTCAAAGAGTTTTCGCTTCTCTTCACTCGATAGACTGTCATACCCACTTTTGCGTATTTTGTCTAAGATTCTATCTATCTCTTCTTGCTCTTTCTGCTTGTGAGCGTTGTAATCCCAGTCGCTTTGATGCTCCTGATAAGACTCATGTGGAGGCGGTGTCTCTGCTGATTTGTGCGTATGCCTTTCCCATTTATCCTTCAGATTTTCAAAGAATTGCTCACCTTCCGAACGAGAGGAGGAACCGTATGGGTGACGTTTCCAATAACGAATCAGGAAGAATCCCACAACCATACCGCCCAAGTGTGCGAAGTGGGCTACGTTGCCACCTGTGGTAGTGAGTGCCATGACCAATGAGATGCCCGCATACAAGATGACAAACCATTTGGCTTTGATAGGAATAGGAAGGGGGAAAATAAAAATCCGTTCTTCTGGGAAAATCATCCCAAAAGCCAACAAAAGTCCATAGACCGCACCAGACGCTCCCACGGTAGTCCAACGATTCAGAAACTCATCCATGGAAATTCTTAAGCCTTCTAACTGTACTGAGTCGTAAGCTGGCAGTCCTTCTACCAAATAAGAGCCATATTGCGCCATCTCTTGAAACAATCCAGCTCCGACGCCACATGTGAGATAGAAGAACAGAAACTTCTTTGGTCCCCATACGCGTTCCACTACACAACCAAACATCCATAAAGCAAACATATTAAAAAATAGGTGTTCGAATGAGGCATGCATGAACATGTATGTGAACAACTGGTAAATGCGGAAATCGGATGCTATGAAAAAGTGTAACCCCAAAAGACTATTCAAGTCAATAGTGCTACGAAGTGCATACATGGCTGCAAAAGCCAATATATTAATAATGAGCAAATTTTTTGTAATGGTAGGGATACTGCGCATTGTAAAGGGTTAAAATTTGAATCGTTTTATTGGGTGCAAATGTACAAAAAAACTCCGGTTTTTGAACGATATGCAGTGATTTAACGGCTTTTTTTGCGTAAATAACATATTTTTTCGCCTTTTTAGTTTGATTTATGAAATGTTTAGTTTATATTTGTCCCTTGAAGACAGAAGAACTCATTTTATTAATCCTTTTATAAACTCAAAAGTAATGAATAAAACAGAATTAATCGACAGAATTGCAGAAGCTGCAGGTATCAGCAAAGTAGCTGCTAAAAAAGCTTTGGATGGAACAACCGATGCTATCAAAGAAGCTTTGGTAAAAGGTGAAAAAGTTCAGCTCATTGGTTTTGGAACCTTTAGCGTTTCAGAGCGTGCTGCTCGTGAAGGAATCAATCCTTCTACCAAGGAAAAGATTAAAATTGCAGCAAAGAAAGTTGCTAAGTTTAAGGCTGGTGCCGAGCTTGCAGATTCATTGAGCTAAACATCTCGTATGGACATACAAAAAAGGTGATTCTTTTGAATCACCTTTTTTGTTGTCCTAAGCGGATTCGAACCACTACAAACAGAACCAAAACCTGTTGTGCTACCATTACACCATAGGACACTGCGTAGCTTGTTGTTTGCCTTTTGAAATGTGTCCCTTTTGAGGGGTCATTTTTTAAGACTTTGCAAAGGTAGTATTTTTTTTATCTTCCGCCAAATTTTTGAACTTTTATTTTCAAAAGTTGCATTTCTTCATTTAACTAATGTATTCATTATTCCACATTCGTTTGTTGGTGTAGTGAGGTGTGAGTTCACAAGAAAGGTGTCTACAGAAGGCTTGATATAAAAACTTTCTGTTCCCTGTTTTGTCAATAAAAGTGACAGTTTTTTAACACTTCTCAAAGTGCCAAAATAGAAAAAATAATGAGGTATAATGCTCAGTTTTAGTCTCTGTTTTTGCTGTTGCAATGAGTTTGTTTGGTTATCTCCATTACTTAATGCGGCTATAACATGTTTTCAGCGGTGCAAAAACAATGTAACAAAGGCATTGAAAGGCTGCTTTAATGCCGTGTTTTGTTGGGTTTTTATGCGTTAAAAAACAGTATTTTCTCTCAATGTGTTGATACTCATAGCGTTGGAAAAGTGCGCTATTTCTGCGATATTTGAAAACAATCTTTCGTAACTTCAAAATATGCGAGTTTTGAGAAGGTTGGTGTAAAATTTTATGACATTGATTTTTGTTCATTCTCATGTACGAATGAAGCAAAGAAATTAAACATGAGAAACAACTTCCTTGTACTGACGATTGATGAACTCAGGCGTTCGTCGTCACCCACGATAAGTGGTTATTGCAGAGATGTCCAAACCCTAAACAACCTTAAAAAACGTCCTAATAATCACTATTTTGCATAATTAAGTATTAAAAAGGTGGTCTATTTGCGGAATTCTATATAAATTTGCAGCTAAAATTATAATCAGACATCAATGAAAAGGAGATACCTACCCCTCGTCTCGCTGTTCTTTATTGCTCCATTGCTGGCATCCTGTCTCAGCAATGACGATGAGGAAACTATAGTATATAACGACGCTGCAATAACAAGTTTTTCAATTAAGACCTTGAAACGTGTCGTGCACACTATGTCTAAGAGTGGAGCAGATAGTAGCTACGTTGTCAATTTTCCAGCCAGCGACTATCACTTTTATATCAATCAGCTTACGCGAGAAATCTATAATCCCGACTCTTTGCCCCTTGGCATAGATGCTTCGAAGGTGTTAGCTACGATAACGACAAAGAATGCAGGGGTGTTAGGCGTAAAGAATGTGGCAAATGATTCTGTCAAGTTTTACAAGGCAACCGATTCGTTGGACTTTGTTCAGCCACGCCAAATGGTGGTGTATAATCAAGCAGGTACTGCCTTGGCAACCTACAAGATACATGTCAATGTGCATCGTGAGGCACCCGATGTCTTCAAATGGTCACAGCCTGTGAAACAACATTCAGCATTAGGTGCGCTGACGGGTATGCGTGTGCTGGTGAACAACGGTCGTCTATATGTCTTTGGAACAGAGGGCGAACATGCTAAGCTATATACTGCTACCACTAAAAGTGGGGCTGATTGGCACGAACTGTCAACCAACGTGGCGCTGTCGACACAAGCTTGGCAGAATGTGGCTTTGATGGGACAGACTTTTTATGTGTATAACAATGGCGTGTTGTTGTCGTCTGCAGATGCTCAAAACTGGCAGAAGGTAGCGGATGTGGCATTGAACCATTTGGTTGGAGCGACGGAAAATAAGTTATATGCCTTATCTTCGGAAGGACAACTTGTGGTGTCGACCAACCAAGGGAAAAGTTGGGCGAGAGAAAACCTCGACAAACAAGAAGGACAGTTGCCTCAAAAAGACTTCTCCTTGTTGGTACTCCCTGTGAAAACAAATCGTGGTGTGAATCGCTTGTTCTTAGCAGGAACCACCGATAAAAATAATTGTTTGTGGAGTAAGATAGACGATGCAGACCCGAATGCCGAGCAACAACCTTGGACATTCTTCTCGCAACGTTCGGCAGACCGATACGCATTGCCCAACATGAATCATCTTCAGGTGGTGAAAAATGGCGATGCCCTCATAGCAATGGGCGGTGCTGGCATGGGTGAGAGTAGTGCTGTGCAGCCCTTCGCTCAATTCTATAGAAGTATAGACGGAGGCCTGTCTTGGCATCAATACGGAAACCTAACTTTCCCAAAGGACTTTCAGAGTAGTGCAACTTCGTTTGCTATGGCGAGTGATGAAAACCACTACTTGTGGCTCATCTGCGGTAAAACAGGTCAAGTGTGGAAAGGCAGATTTAACGAGTTGGGCTGGAAAAAGGTTCAAACATCGTTTACAGAATAGTAATTGACAATCGTTGGCATGCAGTATCGATTACTCTCTATCCTCTGTTTCCTGTTCGCTGTGCAAGTTCATGCACAGGACGATGTGGAATATCGCATGGAAGTGGGAGTGGGTGCAGGCTTGGTTTCGTATCAAGGAGATTTCAACGGTAGCGTTGTGAAGAACTTGCAACCCATGGGTTCGCTGGTGTGGCGCTATGTTTTCAATCCACGTATGGCACTTCGGGTGATGGGTAGTTACGGAAAACTCAAGGGAAATTCCACAGCAGTGAAGACGTATTACCCCGAATGGGCAGGGAAGTCTTACCAGTTTGCTCATCAGTTGGGAGACTTGAGCGTGACCTACGAGTACAATTTTTGGCCATATGGCACAGGAAGAGATTATCGTGGGGCAAAGCGACTCACTCCTTTTGTTTTTGGAGGAGTAGGAGCTACCTATGTTTCCTGTAACAACAAAAATGTCTTTACTGGCAACATTCCTTTGGGATTAGGTGTGAAATATAAAATAGGTGACCGTGTTAATTTGGGTTTGGAGTGGGCAATGCACCTCTCGTTGAGCGATGAACTGGACGGAGTGAAAGACCCTTACCAGATAGAAAGCACTGGAGCCTTTAAGAATACAGATAGCTATTCGGCGTTGCAGCTTACCTTGACCTATAGTTTTCAAGCCAAGTGTAGGACGTGCCATAATGATGCCGAGTAGGAGATAATGTAGAGAAGCGAATGAATCATGAATTAGACAAAACCCGAATACCTGCACATATCGCCATTATCATGGACGGTAATGGGCGTTGGGCTGCAAAGCGTGGCTTGGAAAGAAGCTATGGACATCAGGCTGGTGTAGAGACTGTACGCAGAATTACAGCAGCATGTACCAAGCTGGGGGTGAAGTTCCTGACGCTGTACACATTCTCTACGGAGAATTGGAATCGTCCGTCAGATGAGATTTCGGCACTAATGGGATTGGTGTTAAGCTCCCTCGAGGATGAAATTTTCATGAAAAATGATGTTCGGTTTCGAGTGATTGGCGATATAGCACGCCTTCCCGAGGATGTGCAAAAGAAATTGCACGAGACCGAGGAGCATACCAAAGACAATGCAACGATGACCATGGTGGTCGCTTTAAGTTACTCCTCACGGTGGGAAATCACAAAGGCGGTGCAGGACATCGCTACCGATGTGAAGGCGGGAAAGATAAGCGAGCAGGCAATTTGCGAAGACTTGATGAGCAAATATTTGCAGACAGCATTCATGCCCGACCCAGATTTGCTCATTCGTACAGGAGGAGAGGTGCGCGTGTCGAACTACCTGCTATGGCAGATTGCCTACTCCGAACTGTATTTCTGCGACACCTTTTGGCCCGATTTCGCAGAGGAGGACCTTTATCGTGCGATAGCCAATTATCAAAGTAGACAACGCAGGTTCGGTAAGACAGAACAACAAATAGAAGATCAGAATAAGTTAGCTAATAATTCAACGAGATGAATCATATAAAAAAGGTGCTAATCATAGCGCTCGTACTTGGTAGTTCTATCATGTCTCAAGCGCAAGATAAGATCGTATATCCTGATATCAATTATGCAGGGACACCTCGTACCTTGGTGATTGGAGGTATCAATGTGTCGGGAGTAGAAGGATACGAAGACTATATGCTATCGGGTATTTCAGGATTAACCGTGGGACAAACCATCACAGTGCCTGGAAATGAAGTGACCAATGCGGTGAAGCGTTATTGGAAGCATGGACTGTTTTCGGACGTATCCATTGGAGCTGATTCGATAGTGGGGAATAAAATTTACTTGAATATCTATTTGCAAACCCTGCCACGCGTGTCGGAAATCAACTATATCGGATTGAAGAAGTCGGAACGTGAGGACATGGAGGCCAAATTAGGCTTGTTGAAAGGTGGACAAGTGACGCCAAATATCTTAAGTAGGGCAAAGTTCTTGGCTAAAAAATACTTTGATGACAAGGGCTTTAACAATGCGGATATCAGCATTATGCAGCGAGATGATGTGACCAATAAGAATAGCGTTATTTTGGATGTTGTTGTTGATAAGAAGCAAAAAATGCGTGTTCGTGATATTATCATTGATAACAATCGGGCTTTGACCAACTCAAAAATCAAAGGAGGACTGTTCAAGAAAGGCGCATTCAAGAAGATTCACGAGGCAGGTAAGTTAAGTTCACTCTTCAAATCGAAGAAGTTTACGCCTGAAAGGTGGAAAGAAGACAAACGCAACCTGATTAAGAAATACAACGAATTGGGTTATCGTGATGCCGTAATTGTTGAAGACAGTGTATGGACGGTTGATGACAAACATGTGAGTGTGTATGTAAAAGTGGACGAAGGAACGAAATATTATATCCGCAATATCACATGGGTGGGCAATACCGTCTATCCCACAGACTACCTGAGTGCCTTACTCGGAATGAAGAAAGGTGATGTGTACAACCAGACACTCATGAACAAACGCCTCACGGAAGACGAAGATGCGGTGGGCAACCAATATTGGAACAATGGTTATCTGTTTTATAACTTGCAGCCTACAGAGATGAACGTTGTGGGCGACTCCATTGATTTGGAGATGCGTATCACAGAGAATCAACAAGCCAGATTGAATCATGTGCGCATTAATGGTAATGACCGATTGTACGAAAATGTGGTGCGTCGTGAACTTAAGACCAAGCCTGGCGATCTCTTCTCCAAAGAGGCGCTCATGCGATCAGCACGTGAATTGGCATCCATGGGACACTTTGACCCAGAAAAAGTGAATCCAGATGTGAAGCCAGATCCTGAGAATGGAACCGTTGACATCAATTGGAACCTGCAACAGAAAAGCAATGATCAGGTTGAATTCTCACTCGGTTGGGGACAAAATGGTTTGATTGGGCGAGTTGGTTTGAAGCTCAATAACTTCTCCATTCGTAACCTATTTAATAAAAATAGTGAGCGTCGAGGCATCTTACCCATTGGAGATGGTGAGGTATTGTCTGTCGGTGTACAGACGAATGGGCGATATTATCAGTCGTATAACATGAACTACTCTACCAACTGGTTTGGTGGAAAGCGTCCTACCCAGTTCTCTATCGGTGCTTATTACTCCAAGTCGACCGACGTTTCCAGCAACTATTATAACAGTGGGTATATGACCAACTACTATAATTATATGTACGGTTATGGAAACTATGCCTACAATAATTATGAAAACTATTACGACCCTGACACTTACATCAAGTTGATTGGAGCCAGTCTGGGTTGGGGTAAGCGCCTGAGATGGCCAGATGACTACTTCACTTTGTCTGTTCAATTAGCCTATACACGCTATATGTTGAAGAATTGGCGGTACTTCTTGCTCTCTACAGGTAATGCCAATAACTTGAACTTGAACTTCTCTATCAATCGTACCTCTACCGATAACCAACTGTATCCACGTAAAGGTTCGGAGTTTACAGCCTCAGTTTCACTCACTCCACCATGGTCTAAGTGGGATAAAAAGAATTATCAAAACTTAGCACTCGACCCACAATCGTCGACTTACTTGGCAGAACAGCAAGAAAAATACAAGTGGGTAGAATATCATAAGTGGAAGTTCAAGGCTAAAACTTATACGGCTTTGTCGGGTGGACAAAAGTGTTTCGTGCTGATGACTCGTGTAGAATTTGGTTTGTTAGGGAGTTATAACCGCTACAAAAAGTCACCCTTTGAAACTTACTACGTCGGAGGAGACGGTATGAGTGGATATACAACGGGTTATGCCGAAGAGACTATTGGACTAAGAGGTTATGAAAATGGTCAGCTCACCCCTCGCGGTTATGAGGGTTATGCATATGACCGCATGTCATTGGAACTGCGTTATCCGTTCCTGTTAGGCAACACTACCATCTACGGTCTTGGCTTTGTGGAGGCTGGTAATGCTTGGGACGAAACCAAAAAGTTCAATCCGTTTGACATGAAGCGCAGTGCGGGCGTTGGTGTGCGCATCTTCTTGCCAATGGTTGGATTGATGGGAATCGACTGGGCATACGGTTTCGATACTGTCTTTGGAAAGAAAGGTGGCAGTCAGTTCCACTTTATCTTAGGACAAGAATTCTAAAAAAGATGAACGTAGACGCTGTTTGGTTAAATCATCTGACGTACCTCAACGAAGCAGAATCAAATAGCGTCATCATAGAAAACAATAAAATAGATAGCCAATGAAAAAAATATTATTGATGAGTCTCATGTGCTTAGCCGCACTGAGTATGAGTGCACAGAAGTTTGCACTGGTGGACATGGAGTATATCCTTAAAAACATTCCAGCTTATGAGCGTGCCAACGAGCAGCTGACACAGGTGAGCAAGAAGTGGCAAGCAGAAGTGGAGGCGTTGAATACCGAAGCGTCGACCATGTATAAGAATTACCAAAACGAGGTAGTGTTTCTTTCGCAAGAGCAAAAGAAAGCTCGTCAAGAGGAAATCATGAAGAAAGAAAAGAGCGCCAGTGAACTAAAGCGTAAATACTTTGGACCTGAAGGTGAACTTTTTAAGAAGCGACAAAGTCTCATGACTCCCATTCAAGACGAGATATACAATGCAGTGAAGGAGATATCCGAATTGCGCGGTTATTCGCTTGTAGTAGACCGTGCTTCTAATTCGGGCATCATCTTTGGCTCTCCCAAAATAGACATTAGCAACGAAGTGTTGCAGAAATTAGGTTATTCGAATTAATAATTAATCATAAAATAAAGAACAAAGAAAATGAAAAAGCTTATTTTAATGTTGATGTTGTTTGCACCAATGGCTCTGTTTGCACAGAAGTTCGGACACCTCAACACGCAACAAGTAATGAATGACATGCCCGAATTTGTAAAGGCACGTGGTGAAATTGAAGCAACTGCCAAGCAATATGAGAATGACTTGAAGGCAATGCAAGAAGAGTTGCAGCGTAAGGCTTCGGAATATGATAAGACGAAGTCGACCATGAATGCCACCAAACAAAAGGAGACAGAGGAGTCGCTGATGCAGTTGAATGAAAAGATTCGTACGGCTTATCAAGACAACTCACAGGCATTGCAAAAGGCTCAGCAAGAAAAAATGCAACCCATCACAGCGAAGTTAGTCAAAGCAATTCAGGCAGTGGGTAAGGCAGGCAACTATGTTTATATCATGGATGTCACCGCTGGCATTCCCTACATTAGCGAGACGTTAAGTGAAGATGTAACTGCTAAGGTGAAGGCTGAATTGAACAAGATGAAATAAATAGGACGGTGAAAGTGAGTGACCTTGAGCTTTTAGCTACCACTTGAAAGTCATTGATTCATACCAATGATTGGTAGTAACGACAGGTATTCACTTTCAAAGGATAAGAAATAGAGTTGGCAGATATGAGCAAGCGTGCTATGCGCTGACGGTGTTTGCTAACTCTTTTTCTTTTTTTATCAACAAAAGGGGGAAGGAGATTCTTTGGAAAGTAGGCGAATCAAGCTTTCTTTGAAGATTCCTTCTCATCACATAAAACACATAGAAGAATGAAAAAGCAACTCTTATTTCTGTTATTTTTGATGCTACCCGTGCTGTCACAAGCGCAGCAAGTGCTACCTAAGTTTGGATATTTCAACCTGAGTTCGCTCATTAAAATGGTGCCAGAATATGCTGTGGCACAAAAGAATATAGCCGACTTGCGTGCTAAGTACGATGCAGAAACAAAGCGTTCTGAAGATGAATTCAATAAAAAATATGAGGAATTCCTCGATGGACAACGCGATTTTGCTCCCTCAATCTTACAAAAGCGTCAAGCTGAATTACAAGATATGATGGAGAGGAACGTCGCTTTCAAGAAAGAGTCGCAGCGCCTTTTAGCGCAAGCCGAAAAGAATGCGATGCAACCTGTGAAGGACAAAGTGCTGCACATCATTCAACAATTGGGTAAAGAGCGTGGATATGCTTTCGTGCTGAATGCGGACAACGATGCTCTCCCTTACGTAAACTTGGCTTACGGGGACAACTTGAACGATGCGGTGATGAGTGTACTTCACCGATAAGTGGTAGTTAAGGACAAGATGAACATGGCTCAATTATCACGACAACCGGGACCAATAGGTGTATTTGATTCTGGCTATGGTGGTTTGACAATCCTCCATAGCATTCGTCGTTTGTTGCCTCAATACGACTTTCTTTATTTGGGCGATAATGCACGTGCCCCATACGGTACGCGCTCCTTTGAGGTGGTGTATGAGTTTACACTTCAGGCGGTGACCAAACTGTTTGAAATGGGGTGTCATCTCGTTATCTTAGGCTGTAACACTGCTTCTGCGAAAGCCTTGAGGAGCATACAGCAGAACGACCTTCCACATTTGGATGCAAAGCGAAGGGTGCTGGGCGTTATTCGTCCAACCGCCGAAATCATCGGTAAACTTACGCAAAGTCGACATGTAGGACTGTTGGCTACCGAGGGAACGGTAAAGAGCGAGAGCTATCCACTCGAGATACAGAAGTTTTATCCCGATATTCAAGTATCAGGAGTGGCATGCCCTTTCTGGGTTCCGCTGGTAGAATATAACGAGGCAAACAGTCCGGGTGCAGACTATTTTGTGAAAAAACGCATGGATGCTCTCATGGCGAAGGACGGAGCCATCGATACCATTATCTTAGGATGCACACACTATCCTTTGTTAATGGCAAAGATTGAGAAATACAATAAGCCAGGTGTACGAATTGTAGCACAAGGAGAATATGTGGCTCGCAGCTTGCAAGATTATCTGTATCGCCATCCTGAAATGGAGGAGAAGTGTACAAAAAACGGGACTTGTCGATATTTTACAACAGAGAACCCCGCACGCTTTAAGGATTCGGCACAAATCTTTCTGCATGAGAATGTCAATGTTGAGCATGTTGACTTAACGCCCCAATCGTCTTTATGACGGATATTGACAATCGCATATCCTTTCGTTTCAGTATGCTATTTATACAGCGAAAAACTTCCTTCAAGCATCGTTTGCAGCATTAGTAGTATGTTTCATGGAAAGCTTATCAATGCTGAATTATCTTTACAAAGTGCCTCTCAAAACTCACGTGAAATCAACCAACGGCAAAGTTGGTCGCAAATACGCCGAAAATGAGCGAGGTTTGTAATTCGTTGTTATTGTGCGTGTTACATCAATGTCAGCTCTTTTCTTTCCTATTTTTACCACTTTTTGGCGGCTGAAGCATTGAGATAAGCCTGCTATTTGCATGCTTTAATGCTACTACTGTATGTGAATAACACCTCTAAAGAGTGTTTCCAAGCGTGTTAAGTTGATGTTCTAACTTAAAAAGACGTTTATTTTGCTCAAATCAGCACATTTTTGCAGGGCATTTGCCTATTAAATTTTTCTATTTTGAAGATTTTCAATGGTCGATTTTTGGTAAATTAATAGGACAAAAACATCGTTTTGAAAATGCTTTTGTTGGTTCGGACTTGGCTTTATCTTTTAGAAAGTTTTTTGTCTCTTTCGCGTAATTTGTTGTTCTATAGCTGCTCAACAATTGTTTAAAAACCTGTGTTCGGGAAAAACTCGCCTTGTGTTTTGTTTTTGAAGTAAGGGTACAAGTCCTTTATCCCTGTCAATTCGAGGGATGGCTTTCTATCCTATACTATTCGGCTTCGATTATCTCAAAATATGGTCAGCTGTCTGCCTTTATCTTCAGTACAGAAGTCTATATTTATAGATGGCTTCTTGTTGAAGAAACTATAGGCAGTAATTGCTGCGAGTGCGTTCATTGCGAAATTGAGTACGCTACGGTGTCTGGAATGTACCAGTTGAGCGACGTGTCAGAGTTCGTCATTGATGGTTTCTATGATCGACCTCTTCTTCAGCAGGAAGGGTATGACCTTGTTTTGCATGTTGCATCTCAGACCAGTAACCAATTGTACGCCATAGTTGAAAGCCTTTCGAACAGCCCCTGTGATATGTACCCCTTGTCTGCAAAGAGTTTTCAAAAACATTCTCGCTCAGTCTGTTGAATACGTTTTCATCCCTGTCGTCCACATTGGCCTTGGTCAGCATGAAATTCAGAACTTCCCCTCTTTCGTTGACGATGAAGTGCAACTTGAAACCGAAATACCATCCCACGGTACTTTTTCCGACAACAGCATAGTCCTTGAATACCCTGTTGCGTTTTATACGCTTGTTATGACAGACGGAGATACATGTGCTATCCACAAAACTTATCCCTGTACTACTGCCGAAGCAGCACACTTGTAGGAATAGCATCATTTCCACCGAAAGTTGCACCCCTAGTTCCACGAAGCGGTTATATGAGAGTTGCTCGGGGAACAAGTCCGCAACGTGTTCCTTCACATAGAAGAGGTAATAATGCGTGAAATTGCGGAATGAACCAAAGTGAATCGTCATGATTTCCGAACAGCTCATACGCCATGCCCGATTACGCTGACAGGCTTTCTTGGGGACTCAAGCTCCATTTTTGATACTTCTTTGTCGAATTCTTTGCAAAAATCATCTACTATACAGAAAATTTCAGTAACTTTGTCTTTGGTAATCATCGTCTATTGTGTCTGTAACTGTTTGATTTATAACTATAAAGGTACCAAATAATAGCAAGATTACCTGCTTTTATTGCAAGTTTCTTATCCAGAACTCAGGTTAATAACAAAGATATGGAACGTTATATTGTAGGCCTCGGAGAGGCTTTATGGGATGTGCTTCTGGAAGGAGCCAAACTCGGCGGTGCCCCTGCCAACTTTGCCTATCATGCCAGTCAGTTTGGCCATTCAGCCGTGGCTGTGAGCACTTTGGGGAATGACGACTTAGGCGACCAAACCGTAAAAGAACTGGATGAAAAAGGTTTGAAACACATCATGCCCAGCGTGGACTATCCTACGGGAACTGTAGGGGGTGGAACTCGATGCTGACGGTGTGCCCACATACGACATCCGGACCGGTGTGGCATGGGATTATATTCCTTTTACATCTGAGGTGGCAGCAGTTGCCCACAACTGCAGCGCTGTGTGTTTTGGCTCATTGGCCCAGCGCAGTGAGCAGTCGAGAGCGACCATTGGGGAGTTTCTCGACGCCACTCCGGATGACTGTCTGAAGATTTTCGACATCAACCTGCGTGACAACTTCTACACCAAAGAGGTTATCCAAGAGTCGCTCAAGCGATGCAACATCTTGAAAATTAATGATGAAGAACTTGTTGCTATCGGTCATCTTTTTGGCTATCCGAGTCTCGACATTGAGAACAAATGCTGGTTGATTCTCAGCAAATACAACCTCGACATGATCGTCCTGACCTGCGGAACGAATGGCAGCTACGTGTTTGCAAAGGGTTTGAAGAGCTTTCAGGAGACGCCCAATGTGGAGGTTGCTGACACCGTTGGAGCAGGCGACTCGTTTGCCGGCACTTTCACGGCCGCCATCCTGTCGGGCAAACCCATCAGGGAGGCTCACGAACTGGCAGTGAAAGTGAGTGCCTACGTCTGCATACAGAAAGGTGCCATGCCTCGACTTCCTGAGAAATTCACGTCACGAATCAGGGATAGACAAGACTGTAAACAAATCAAGAAAGAAGGTAAACACCTATGATAAGTGTTTACCTCCGACTCGATTATGTCCTTTTGAGTTTTACCGGACAGCAATATCTTTTATCTTTTGTTTTGGTGGGAGAAGCGCAGGTCAATTTTTTCCCCAATTCCAGGATAATTAGGTTTAAACTTAATGCCTAACAAGTGGGCAATTGTTGGAGCTATCTGATTATTATAATAATTGCCTGTACGAAGCATTCCTTGTGCGGGAATTCCCTTTCCAAAGGCCATGAGCCATGTTTGGTCGGAATTCTCGACACTCTTGCCATGATGAAACCACCCTTTCTCGTCCTTGTCTCCACGGCCGTGATCGCATGTCACAATTACAGTTGTCTGATCTTTATAAAACGGGTCGCTTTGCAAAAGATTCCAAAGTTCCTGCAAATACGCATCTGTGCTGTGAGCTGCATCAAGGTATAACTGGTATTTGCCGGCATGTGCCCACTCATCAGTATCACCATACCCAATAAAAACAAACTTGGGATGTTGCGTGCGTAAGGCTTCCATAGCATATTCGTGAGTAAGGAAGTCAAAACGCTCTTCACCCCAATAGCGTGGACAAAGTTCGGTAAGTTTGTCTAAATATTTTTCTCGCGCTGTTGGTTTTTCCGTCATGGCATGCCGGTAGTTCGCATTCACTTTCAACCCACTGCGCTTTTCAGTAAATATTTCGATAAAACGTCCCCAGCTTCCAAAGCATAATACAGCGTCCTTGTACTGAGGTGAATGCTGCGCTATCTCGAATACAGTAGGATGTGGATTAGGTATAGGAGCATTGCTGTTGATGTTTTTGTCGTCGGCGAATCCACACAGCAATTCGTGATAGCCAGGATAAGAAATCCATATCTGGTTGGTTAAGTTCATCTTACTTCCCTCCCACCTGTTGCCTATCATCACACCATGCTTATGTATAAAACTCCATGTAAAGGGCATCAGTGCCTGCCGGCGCTCTTCTGGTGTTGAACGCCAATACATCTCTTTCATCCTTTTTACATCCCCAAATTCTTTTTGGTTAATGAGTAAAGAGTCGGCTCCACCAAATAATTCTTGCCAACGGTAGCCATCAACAGTTACCAAAATCACTTTTTGTTTGGCTTTAAGCATCATAGGTGATGTTATCAGCGTGATGAGCAGAGTCAATAAAATCCTTTTCATATCGTTATTTTCTCTCGTGATAATTATGACATTGCCACTATTTATTTTTTAATTATTTATTTAGTGTTTACTGAATAATGTATAACTCTCTGATATTTAAGTTTATATAACTTTATTTCTTCGTTTGTTTAA
>NZ_QFFX01000039.1:0-28189 GCF_023522295.1 Prevotella sp. TCVGH
GACACGGGTAAAATACCCTTCTCCATCATTGGGCATAAATGCTATTATAAGGAGAGCGACATCGCAGAGTTACTGAATGCAAACAATGAATGAAATCAAACACAGAATGAACTATGGAAGAGAAAGAAATCATTACACAGCAAGACCCTCAAATGCAGATGTTTGCACAGTTGATGGAGGGTACTTTGAAGAAACTGGAGCGTTATTGTTCTACAGCCCGTCCGATGTTAGGCGGAGAGGTTTACCTTACAGGCGAGGAGGTTTGCAGCCAATTACGGCTCAGCACACGCACGCTCCAAGAGTACAGAAACTTAGGAACGCTTCCTTTCTACAAAATCGGAGGGAAGATACTCTACAAGCAGAGCGACATACAAACAATGCTTGAAAGGTATTATAATCCAATACCGCAAACAGGTAAGTTATGAGTTAAGTTAAGAAATCAGTCGCGACTTAAGTCAAATGGTCAGTTATGACTTTGGTCAAAAAATTAGTTTCGACCTAAGTCAAAATTAACTTTAGTAAAAAATATGTCAGCTCATAAAGTCAGTAAGTCAAGAAATTAGTCTAAACTTATCTCTTGACTTACTTTTTGAACTTTGAACTCTCGTCTATCAAAAGCACCCCAGAAAGGTTACTTTATGGAACATAACAAACTATCTCTTTCTTTATACTGGCAAGGTGTGTCTTTGTCCGACAAACTCCGTTTCTGCCGACAAAGACCCTTGCCCCGAAAGGGGATTAAATCACTCCAAAGTCGTAATTTAGATAAGGATAAAAACAATGAACGAAAAGATAGAACGATGGGACAGATGGGATACCCGTCTTCCCAACCTCAAAGACCAGCAACGGGCAATTGATTTGTTTCATAAATCAGGTGCGGAAACCAAGTCGGATTTCGTGCGTGGTCGCATTCTTGGGGAGAGTTTCAAGGTGATTACGGTGGATAAATCCGCCGTGGAATACTACCGTAAACTCTCCGAAATGACGGCACAAATCCATAAAATTGGTGTGCTCTATAACCAAACCGTGCGTGCCATTAACAGCTATCATTCGGTCAAGACCGCACAGATTCTGCTTGAAAAGTTGGAGAAACTCTCGGCTCAAATCATTGCCTTGCAAGAACAGGCTATCCGTCTGGCCATAGACTATCGCAAGAAATGATAGCGAAGATTTCAAGTACGGAAAACCTTGGAGGAGCACTCGGCTACAACTTCAAAAAGGCGGCTAATATTGGATGCTTACGTTATAAGTGAATTTATGAGAGGAAGAGAAGGTTTTGCAGAGGTCTCGGTGTGAAAGACGGCTAATATTGGATGGTTACTTTTGACGGTAATGGCATCGGAAGACCTGACCAACTGGGCAAGCCATGCAGGTGATGGATGGAAACTATACGGATGCGATGCATGCTAAACTGTCCGGCACGGGCTGGCAGTATGTGCCCGGCAACGACAGCATACCGTTGACACAGGAGAAACAATAATTGAATTCCAAACTTTATTCGTATTATATAGTGAACGTCCTAAAAGAAATAACACCCATAGGCGGTTGATTTCCGTCTATGGGTGTTGTTTCGTATGTACGCTCGGCATGAGCATTATCTAACGGGTGGAAGTCCCGAGTAAGCCCTAATAGCGGGAATTACATAGCCAAAAGCAAGGGTGTTCATCGTGAGATGAAATCTGAAGGAAGCTGGCGGCAAACATCTGACCTAACGAACAGAAACTTCATATAAGGCATATAACCATGGATAAGATTGCATAACAAATCAAAGTCCTATAGCTATTCGGAATGGTTGGTGTAAATGAAGTAGGTATAAGATGGAAAGATAATGTTCTTATCCGAGGAGGTCTCACGGACGTTTCAAATAGTTGTTTTTACGAAAGAAGCGGAGTAAAGCTTGCCGTGAGAAGTCAGCAGACGCCATAGTAGTGGAGTACTCGATAACGCTCCATGAAGGGCTGAACCTATATATTAAATGATAGTAACTGAAACATACCTTATGAAGGCAAGAATGCAGAAAACATTATCCCAAGTTAATGGCTGTCCCCAAAGAGATAGGTCGCAAACCGAATGGTATGGGGGAGTGCAGACCTTCATGTGGATGTGTGAAGACAACATCGTGGAAGTACCATTTGACAAGGAACACCTCCTCGAGCAAATCCTTAGCCCTGCAAATCTTAATCGAGCCTACAAGGCAGTGATGAGAAACAAGGGATGTGGTGGTATCGATAAGATGTCGTGTGAGCAGCTGCTCCCATGGCTCTTGACCAATAAGGATGAACTCATGAGTTCCTTGCTGGACGGCTCTTACTGTCCGAACCCAGTCAAGAGGGTAGAAATACCCAAAGACAACGGCAAGATGCGCCTTTTGGGCATACCTACAGTGGTAGACCGCTTGGTGCAACAAGCCATTAACCAAGTACTGACTCCTATTTATGAGAACCAATTCTGTAAGACAAGCTACGGCTTCCGTCCGAGAAGAGGCTGCCATGACGCACTTCGTGGAGCGCAAAAGATAATCAATGAAGGCTACATTTATGTAGTTGACCTTTACATTGAACGCTTCTTCGACACTGTTAGCCATAGCAAACTCATAGAAATTCTCAGCCGTACGATAAAAGACGGTAGAGTGGTCAGTCTTATACACAAGTATCTCCGAAGTGGTGTGATGAACAAAGGCTTGTTTGAAGCGAGCGAGGAAGGAACTCCCCAAGGAGGACCGCTAAGCCCATTGTTGAGTAATATTATGCTCAATGAACTGGACAAAGAGCTCGAACGCAGAGGACTCCCCTTTGTGCGCTATGCCGACGACTCGATGATATTCTGCAAGTCCAAAAGAGCTGCAATGCGAGTAAAGGAGTCTGTAACCCGATTTATAGAGAATGTTCTATATCTCAAAGTCAACAAGGAAAAGACCGTAGTGTCGTATGTGCGCGGGGTGAAATACCTTGGCTATTCCTTTTATGTAATGAACGGCAAATGCCAACTCACGGTACATCCCAAGTCCAAAGCCAAGATGAAGTCAAAGCTAAAAGAATTGACGAGTCGCAGCAATGGATGGGGATACGCCAAGAGGAAGCAAAAGCTGAAAGAATACATAAGAGGTTGGGTCGGTTATTATCACCTTGCCAATATGAAACGTCTCATGCTTGAAACAGACGAATGGTTAAGACGTAGAATACGCATGTGTATATGGAAAGCTTGGAAGAAAACCAAGACAAAAGTGGCAAACCTCATCAGATGTGGTATTGATAAATACAAAGCATACGAATGGGGTAATACTCGCAAGGGTTATTGGCGAATAGCTGATAGTCCTATTTTAACAAGGGCGATAGATAACAATAGACTACGCTCAGCTGGGTATGCAACTTTAATGGGGGCGTATCTCGAATGGCACCCAAAATAGGAACCGCCGTATGCGGAACCGCATGTACGGTGGTGTGAGAGGTCGGTGAACACGAAAGTAGGAGATAAACACCTATGATTAGTGTTTACCTCCTACTCGATTACTGACATTAATATCAACAGAAACTGTGTTTATTTACAGAGTCCACATTTTGAATTAGCAAGAAGTGCTTTTCCCACTGATCTACCATGCTACTCGAGTTAAACGTCCTTCTACTGGAGGTTCACCATACAGTCCTCTCTGAGAATTAATTTGGTTTTGTAATTGCAATCTTTCTTCCTCTGTCAACAACTTTCCATATTGGTTATAAACATTTTTATCTAGTTCCGTATAGTTGTCCTTGCGAGCAATATATGGAAGATAATGAGAGTTCAAAAATAGCTTATCTTGTGTTGACAGAGTATAGTTAATCGCTATATCAAGCCCAGTCTTAGTTGTTATTGTATTGGAACCGTTCTTTGAAAAGTCCTTAGATGAAGCTAATGTGATGGACGAGGTATCAAAGTTTCCCATAGTAGTATAATTACTTTTTATCTTGTCGAACGCAGACTTACAATTATCTTTTACATTCTCGAGATAAATCTTGACATAATTATCACGATCTGGCCTCTGTTGTTCGTTAAACATACCTGCAGCATTGCAGAAAGCGTGCAAGAAAAAGCGTTTAATCTCATTTGCATCTGCATTTTCAAGCCATGTAGGTACATTGATATATTGTTCACCGCCAACGAGACCATAACTTCCACTACCTTCTCTTCCTGCATCCATACGAACCGCTATGTTTGGTAGTTTTATATGGTATGGCTCAAAAAACTCTTGATCCTCAATAGAATTATAGAAACGCACATTTGTTTGCTCCTCTATTTCATCAATAGCAAGAATTGCACCGTCCTTTATCTTCATCGGCAGCTTTAGCATTTTTACCCTGAGCATGGTCCAATATTGCGCAGGATAAGAGCCCCATATCCCCATAGCTTTTGTTGACGCTGAGACACGGGGGTCGTCAAACACTCCCCAACATGCAGAGATACTAGGAGCAATGATGGATGACCAAGCATCCTTCTGAGGAATCTCTCCATAGGGAGAACCTGTACTCGCCAATAATACTTGCTGTTCTTGACTTAGAGTAGCTACATAAGCTACGTGTTCAACACTTTGAGATTCAACAGTGGGCGTTGCTTCCTCGTTTGAACACGAAGTAATCATTACTCCAGACAATGCTGTCATAATAATGATGATGGCAACATTGATTCGATTGTTTGTACGCATAGTTTTAAATTTATTTATTGTTGTTCATTTGCTCTACATTATGAAGAGCATTATTATACAGTTCAGACGAAATACCCAAAATCTCAGCATCATCTTTTGTAAGGTCAAGATAATATCGACCATTTGCAAAATGAACAAGATTATTCAGCATATTCCCTTTATCTATTTGACTCCGATATATGCTAATACTATCAAGCGGAGATAATCTACTGTCAATGGAAACACCTCTGTCATTGACATTAGGGTAAATATCATCATAACAAGATGTGAAGGAAATTGTCATCATTACCGCCAATAAAAAGAAAATAGATTTTTTCATTGCAATGTTATATTATGAGAGGTTAGAACATCTGAGAAATGAGCCTTCACTGTGTATGAAATTGACAATTTTCCTTGTGAATCAAGATATATATTGCCTTCGAGCTTGTTAGATTGCCTATCATATCTATCAAAGGTCACGTAGCCATCAATTGACGTTGTAAGTAGGTAATATTTACTATAATCAAAAAAAGCAGCAATTCCATTTATTCTTTCTCCGCTATTATTGACCTGACCCAAGAAATGCATGAGATGATAGTCGGTTGTTCTGTCTTCATCGTATTTCTCGTTTTTGGTTAAGAGATATTCCTTATTTAGTACAGGAAAGTTTTCATTTTGGGGAATAATGAAGGCTCCTACTAATAAAACTTTATTGGTATCATTCCTCAAAGCAAATTGAAATGCAAAGATACTATCATTGACCACTCCCAACCTGTTAGAATTCGGCATAAGAGTGAGTGTGGGTTGGACAGGTAGAAATGCGTCCTGCAAGGAAAAATAATCTCTATAGTTGTCACCATTGATATTAGCTTGACAATAGACAGTCAATGCCCCATCTTTGTCTTGTTTACAACTTGCAAAAATGCTTAATGACAAGACTGCGAATATAATTTTAATCGTAGACATATTCAATGCTTATTTTAATGAAACTGTTACTGGGATAAATTGTATAAACTTGTCTTCGGGATTTAGCAACGCTATTGTATAAAGACAACTTTTCCCTATTGGAGTATTACTTGTTATAAAATTCATTTCCTCTTGTGGCAGAATGTCTTTAATAGACATTTCTCCACGGGAAACTGGTATTGTATAAGTACTACTAAAGGGACTGTAAACAGTTGCTTTTGTAGAAGTCCATATGGCACTTTGATATTGATCTGGTAACGAAGCATCTCGAGTTAAGTAGATTTTTCCATATTTATAAGAATATGGTGTCCCATCATCTTTATACAGTTTTTGTGCTTTATCCATTAACAATCTATTATTAGAAGCATAAAACACATTCTTAGCTTCACACTTGATATTTTGAATAGGAGACTCATTACCGTTAAGGTCAACGACTTTAAGGTAGACTACGGCATTCTTACCATCTAATGGTACAAACACCGAAGGACTGTTGGTGTCTATCCAATATATATTTTGATTAGGAAACTTTACGCCCCATCTAAATGTTAATATCTCGTTTATTTTATCAATATCATTCTTGTATAATTCACCAAATGATTTTGCTTCTACCAAAAAGCCATTTGGTTCGTGACTTGAAGAGAGAATATAATTTGGCATTCCAACATAGACAGCTTTACTATAAGTGATGCCATTATATCTACATGAAATATAAAAAACGCCATTCTTCAATACAGTCAAGACACCATTCTGATCAATGGTTCCTATAGAGGGGTCTGTAACAGACCATGAAACACCATCAGATATGCCTTTTAGCGTGTATTTGGCACCACTATAACCGAATGAGGGACCATCAATGACTTGCGTAATCTGTGACAATATCCAATTTTGAGCTTCTTTTGAGAAAACCATATGCTGTTTGAATGCTTCATTTGACTCCATGAACACATTGCCACCAAAAGCACTTTCTGAAGGACTGGGCATTTTCATAAAAGACTGAGTAGAAGTCGGATTTCTATGAGCCAATGCACTAGATGCAGGAATGAATGGAATTTTTCCAGATACACCATAAGCAGCATAAGCATAGCCTATATAAGGCACAAAGCCACCAACAATGTCACCCTTACTAGTAGAGAGGTAGTTTACAACAGAAGAAGGATATGTATCATACAAAAAATTACTATTATAGTATCCTTCGTATTTGAATACACTTTTCGTAATAGGTATAGTCCACAGGAAATCTTTTTCAAAAGATATTTTTATATTATTAACCCTTTGACCCACAGATGTTCCAGGTAGACATTCAAAAGTTAAATCGGCTGATGTTCTGCCAGGAAGTGCTGTTATTAATCCTAAGATTATATCTTCAAAACTAACGCCTAATGCAATCCCTGTAATAGGTGTAAATGCATCAACCCATGAAAAAGATCCTACATCGCCATTTGCGCTAATATAGCTTTTGGGCACATAGGCTGTGTTATAATCACTATTTGAAATACCAAGCATTTGGAATTGTTTCCCTCTGTCTCCATTTGGGAACCCAAGCTTATCTAATTCCTCCTGCCATTGAATGTGCAAGGAGTTGTTTAGATGTCCTGCAGCATCTATACTATTACAGAGCATCTGTTGAGCTGCTGTAGAAAAAGCCATTTTTTCTCCTAAACTCAACATATCGGAAACATCTACAAACTTGTTTATGAGTTTGTCAATAAGTTTTTTGTCATGTAAAAATTTCCTTATACCATAAAAACCATGTAAAAGTCCCATTGGGACATTTGCACCTAAATGTGGAGAATCATAGCTTACATATGTTCCAACATTGTGTTTCTCACTTTTATTCTCCATGGTTTTAAGTGCATATCTGGCTACTAATCCACCCATACTATGACCTACTAAAAGAGTAGGACTACTATTCTCATCAGACATATTATTTATTGTCTCAATTACCTTGATTAAAGTATAGGCATTTGCTTGGATATATTGTTCTGGGGTATTCCAATCTACATAAATAAAGTCGTAATCGTTATTCTTAACGAAATCATTCCAATCTTTATAGTATGCAGAAACGTATGAAAGACGATTTACCGTATTATTCCTTAACCGCGGGTCAAATCCCTCGACAAAAATAAAAGGCTTAGATATTTTTCCATTCCATCTTTTAGATGGAATTATAGTTACGTCTGCCTTTGTTGAAATTCCTCTATAAGCATCGCCCATTATAGAAAGTTGCATTGGTTGCGTGTATAGTGAAGCTCTAGTTTTGTTCAGATTATTGTCAACAATTACATCCAACCAGGTTGTACTTATACTTGCGTTTCCATCGGAAGCGATAATTTTGATTCTTATTTTATGACGTCCATTTTGTAATTTGGCATTAGCACTAGAATTATACACATCAATAAAACCTTTACCATAATCTACTTCAACTCTTCTAATGCCTGTATTTGTAAGAGCCAAATCTTTGTGATAGTAAAAGGTTATATTATTTGTGTTGCATACATTTTGTAGAATACTTCCTGCGGTTACATTCTTTACCTGAAAAGCTTTGGGATTATTACATTTTACAATTCCATTTGTATAAGTTATACTCCCATCCTTTAAAGCATTAGCTTTTATTTGGGCATAATCATAAGACAATGCACAGATGTTAATCCGCCCATCTTGAGAAGATTTGATTCTATTTTTGTATATTTTATCATACGTTTCAAAGGGATTTCCATATAAGTATGCCGACCTCAATGTTTCTACCAACCCCACATAAGTTTTCAAATCGCACTCTTGTTCAACGTCCTTACCATTAGTGGGACTGAATTTTGACAAACTTTCATACTCTTCTGCATAGTCCAATAAAAAACCCGTCGGTACAATCTTCCTATCGAGCTTACCAAACATCTGATCCAATTGCACTCTAAGGTCAGAGGGATTGCCTTTATTTACAAGACTTTGAGCCCACAAGATAGGAATGTTTAAGAGAATTAGGTAAATGAATGCACAAAAACGAACCCTGATAAGCTTTCGCTCATCATTCAATGACAAATGCTTGTTTACGTGTTTCATATAAAAGTTAACTTTGTGGTTTCTAGTATGTACAAACTTAGTATTTCAAATTGAACCTGCAAACTTTTTGTTGTATATTTATTAATATTTAACGATTCGTATGGCTATTGCTGAATAGTTACATATGGAAATGACAGGAAGAACAAGTGAAGAGAAAGTTGATATGGTATGAAATGTAAGAAACCAACAAAAATAAATGTCTGATTTTCATTGGATGGCACTGTCATATTTATTACCTTTGAAGCTGTAATACAAGGTTCTTTGAAACATTGCAGAATAAAGAAAGGGAAAGAAACTCGCTCGTTTCCAAGTCGTAACCCTTTTACCCTTTATTCATTCTTATTTTATTGGTTATCTGAAAGATACAAATTTATTGAATCTTTTGCGGGCATAGTCAGTTGCAATGAGCATCTTTGCCTTTTCCTCACTCTCACTCAGTGGTGCACGTCCCAAGAGTCTAGCATTGCCCGTCTTGGCGAACTCCATCAGTTTGCCGATAAATTCTTCCTGCTCTGGCGTGGGCGGTATGTTGTGCAGTATCTCGTTTTTCTCGGGACGGTCGATACCGATGTCCTTGGCCGTGCGGAAATCGCAAATCTCCGCATAAAAGTAATAGAAGCGAATGTAATCGGCTGATTACAAAAGGAAAGCATAAATAAGAATAATAAAAGGTGAACGACTTGGAAACGAGCGAGTTTCTTTCTCCTTCTTTCTTTTGCAATGCCTCAAAGAACTCTTTATTCTTGTTTGCAAAGATATAAATTTTTCACAAGAAGATATACGGATTTCAAGAAATTCATAGAAAACTTCACTATATGAAATTGGAAAAATTGGAAAAATTATGAAAATCAGAGAAAAAAGATGCTGAACAATTTGTTGTAAACAATTTGGTTTTATATATTTTCGTCATATTTTCCTGTAATATAAGAAAGATTTTTTGAAGACTTACCTGAGGATCTATTTGAAAGTCTAAAATAAAGACACTAAACACAATAGCTTATGAGAAACTATTACCTATCCTTATGTCTATTCCTGCTATCTTTCCCGCTATATGTGGAAGCCCAGTCGCCAGGTGGCGTTGACGGTGCGGAGCTCTGGCACATGACGGTACCCATGAACACGGATTTAACTGGCAATTACTTCTGGAGGGACTATGCCGGGGATACCGTGCGTTCACGAATCTTGGACAAACAGAGCGGTCGATATGGAAAGGAATTTATACAGTCCCAGCAGCATGTGCGCACGTTTAACTTCCGCCCTGCCCTTAACCTCTCCCAAGTAAATGCTCCCAAGGTTTCCCTGATGAAATACAGTTCATTGGGTCAGGCGACCGTTATCGGACTCTTTTGTCACAAACCTGCGGATGCCAAAAAGGATGCCGTGCTGTATACGTTGAGTGGTCGTCCCGGTAGCGGTGTCCTAATGTCCAAGGACAAAGCTGTTGGTGTCAGTGGCACGAGTACGTTGGATTACGGCAAAGAATACGGACAAGATCTTCTTTACGGTAGTGTGGACACCACAGCCACGGAAACATTTGAGGAAAGTGCCCTCAGGATAGTATCCTATATCAAAGCTAACAAGGCCGTGCGTTCTGTATGGGGTGAGAAATGTGGAGGTTTCTATTCTGTTGGTTCCACCTGTAACGGTCAGGATGTCAATCTCAAAAATGCTTTCAGCACCACCGATATTGGAAATAATATCTTTGATGGCTACAGCCCCGAAGCTATCGTATTCTCTCGCCATCTCACCAATACTGAGCGGCTTAGAATTGAAAGTTACCTTGGTTTAAAGTACGGCGTCACGCTGAAAGGTTCCTACCTTGATCCACGTGGCAATCTCATTTGGGATGCATCAGCTAATGCTGCATACCATCACCGCGTAACGGGCATCGCTCGTGAGGATGTTGAGTTGCTTTTCCAGCCCGTGTCAACGACCTCTTATGAGGAAACACCTCTGTATTCTTCCCTCCATGATACTTATTACAAGTCCAAGCCCTATAACCTTTCCTCCGAATCCCGCTTATTAGTTATCGGGCAGGAACATGGCAGTCCCATTCCGGACGGGTCCTATATGATTTGGCGTGACAATGGGGTTAACACCGCCATCGGCATACCTGAGAAATATTCCTCTTGGCATGTCATGAACCGAAAGTGGCTCACATCCACCAATATACACGAAACGGCTGACACGACGGCCGTATGGGGTGGCAGTGGGTTTTACTTTGAGCGCGACGGACATTTCACCTCGCTCCTACAAAATGACAAGGACATGACAGCCGTAGCATACAGCAAGCCCCTTGTCGGGACAGACGGAAGCATTTCCATGCTTTGCCCTTTCAGTCCTTTTGATGTGGGCTTCACGGACGAAGCGAAGAGCATCACGGTATACGGCTATCGCATAAGAGACGGAAAAGTATATTCCATCATCAAAGGCATTCCACAGACAGAAGCCCTATGTGCCATCAACGTAGGAGAAAGAATGATTATCCGCAAGACAGGCAATGCGCTCCATCTCATCATATCAGCCGAAGGCGATGTGAAGTATACTGTGGATATTCCTGAAAACGAAGTTAAGCGAATTGCTTTCATCCGTCCCATTGACAATGCCTATCGTCTGGAAATCAGAGACGTTCTCGCCAGTGGATTCGGTGTGACAGGTAATGTTATTGAGCTCGCCACGAATTTACTGAAAGATAAGCAGTTCGTTAAAAACGCATCCAATGCCCTTTTGCTGATTGATGGCACGGGAAAGTGCGAATGGGATCCCGAGACGGTACGTGTTTATCGTTGCAGTGAACAGGATGCCAAGAGAGGTAAGTTTATCTTCCATAACGTATTCTTTGACACTGACGGTAACGGCAGTGATGTATTTACCTTCGGCTATCATGATGGCGTCTTCGCTCGTTTGACGCCAAAGCCAGCCAGCTGCATAGATAGTAAGCCACAGGCAGACGGCAGTATTGATGTGAAAGTTCTCTTCGGCAATCCATCCTATCGCTATGAGGTACGTGCTGAATCTGTTTCAGGTCTAGTTACAGACTCCCTTGTGCAATCGGGCTTGATGACTACTGATCACGCTACCATCAAAAAACTTCTTCCCGGTATCTACCACGTTGATGTCATTCAGACAGGAGGTACCGTGCTCACAGCCAACATGTCTGAAAATAAAGGAGAGTCATATGCTAACTCCCCCGGTAAGTTTCCTGAATCCACTTTCTCGTGGAGTGTCAGCGACATGACATCCGTCTATCATGCAGGTATGAGTTCAGTCATCAGGCTGGGCGGGCTTCCCGACTTCGGTTTCTCTGTGAACGGTTCCACAGTTACGGTCATTGTTAAAGGAAAAGTGGACGAACAAAAGCAGTTTACCGTTGCCAAAGGCGACGTACTGTCCCTAACATACAGTGGCAAGTACTTGGATTACCGTATCAACGGCAAGAGCGTCAATCAGTACAAAGGTTTACTTCTTTCCAGTTGGCATTTCAGTTCTATATTCACGAAACGCCATTCTTCTTTGAGTAATCTCCTGGTCAACGACCAGCCGTGTCCAATACTGACGAAATCTTCGGATGTTTCTGTTGAAACTATTCTGCGCAGCTTATATGACAAGAAGGTAACTATCACCAGTGAGTGCGGAGGTTCGGTTGAATCCCAGCCGATGAAAAGAAGCAGCTGCGAAGATGGGATCGCTATTTCTGACGACAGCGCATTCAAGGTGACTGATAACGGTAATCATTCTTTTACTGCAAAACTTTCCATGAGTAGTTCTCATTCGGGCACATATATCACCTGTCCATTATCTAATTCGTAGGCTATTCCTATTTTTTTCCCTCTGGAACCATCGGCATTACTTTTATCGTTGGACGGTGTATAACGCTCTATTTTTTTACCTTTTTTGGTAATAATCTCCATATTTTCCTTACCTGGATTTTTTACCATCGTAAAATCCTGACTGCTGAACATCTCTGGCATCTTGTACCGTGTTACCAATGCCACCATGAGAGCCACGGCAAAGACCATAGACACGTCAAACAGATTGCCCACCACACTCATGGGATTAAAATCTTCATCGTTTGAAGATGATGCATAACGGCGACGTCTTCTCATACCCTCTCCTTGTTTTCTAAGATTAAATCTGCCAAGAACTCTAATTGCGTGCGCTGCTGCATGAACCAACGCCGCTTAACCTGCATTGTTATCATGCCTACGCCAGCCGAGAATAATCCTACGACGGTTGTGGCAAAAGCCACTTGCATATTGTACGCCATAGAAGCAATGTCGCCTGTTGACAATCCCACAAGAGCAGGTCCCATGGGAATAAGCGTTCCCATAAGTCCCAACTGTGGGCCTAATTTAGCCAACAAGGCAGGCGCGCCTATCTCTTTATTATAATCTATTTCAAATTGTGAAAGCAACCTCTCAATGTGTTGCTCGCTTCCTTTCGTATCTAATATGCGATGCGCGTAAACCAAAAGAGGCGACGTTCTTTGCGTAGGCAGCTGCTCTTTGAGACTGGGCAATCCATCGACGGTAAGAGTGTCGAAATGCTTTTCAATGACACGCACCGTATGTCGCATGCCAAGATACTGTCCGAAGAATGTCCCTAACAAAAGTAATGCTCGGATAAAGAGCAACAATAAAATTACGATGACAGGAATTAAAAGTCCTGTGGTAATCCAAAAAAGAAAATCTGAAATATAAGTCATATTTGTTTTTATTTAGTTTTCAATCAAGATGTTTTTACAATCATGTATTTATCAATGTCCTATTTTATTTTAATGTAACGTATCAATGCCCCTAAGAAAACGCCCAGTGCAAGCAACAAAGTCACTCCAGCCGTAGCGAACCAATTAACTGGCGAATTGCTATTTTGTGGCGTTGATACCCGAACCGTTGCCACGACAGCAATCATTGCCACGATTAAATTTGAAAGGAAAAGCATTTCTAAGCGTACGTCTCTATCGCCTAAAAGTCTTCGCAACAGAAAAGTGAGCAATGGTATGGATACGACAAATACTGCCGCCAATACATATGCTATGAGTGAGAACGAAAGGCCGGGCAAGCCAAAGATGCACTCAACCAGCATGGCAAAAACAACAGGAAAGATTGCAAAGCCTGGCCACCATTGTAATATAGCGTAATATATTTTTTGACGAAACGTAGCAGCCTGTGGCATCTTTGTCTTTTCCCGCGCTGCAACCATACAAAAAAGCAATTGGACAATAATGTCTACTGAGAGAATGACAGCCATATTTTGCATAATCGGCTCAGAAGCTAACCATTCGGCTATATGCGTACGCGATTGGTTAATGGCGATTTTCCATGTACTTATCGTAAACACTGCTATGAGCATAGTGTATACTGCAATTCCTTTCCACGTTCCAAAGGTTTGCTTCAATAGAAAATTGAAGCAAACCAATAACATAAGAATAGCTATGACAGTAACCATTATATTAATTTCATTGTTTATTTTTTTTTGGGTCTTTGCTGATTCTGAAAATTATCTATGATGGATTTTGAACATGTTTTTTAATTCAAGATGTATTCTTATATAATTTAATCAACTCATAAGATGGTATTTTTCAGAAACAGTCTTCCTTCATTTTTATCGCATTTTACGATTGCGGCGCACAATGAGTACAACAGCAATTATAGCAATAAGTACGACAATGATAATAACCGTACCATTTACGGAGTCAGAGGTAGTATTCTGGTTGTCAGACAGAGTTTCCTTCTTCATGGTCATACCCTGTTTGCCATCAGTAGCCTTCTCTCTTATTTGATTAATGTTTCGGAGATATTGTTGCTGTTGAACGGCATTGTCCGCTCCCTCCTTCGCGATAAACTGACGGAGTTTATTATTGTTACACACAAATCCTGAACATGAAGGTTTAAAGCGGTTCACTAAGTCCATGTGCCGCGAAGCCAAGGTCTTTATTTGTCCGCGCGTAGGTTTCCACATTCCTTTGCGCGCGCCTTCCAGCATCACGGCCGTTATCTCTTCAAGAGCTGCAGGATTTTTTTGTTCAAAATACTTCTGTATTCCTACTTTATATTCGTCTTTGATGTAAACTTGATAAATTTTATTCCAAAACTGTTGGTCAATCACGTTGGTACGCATCACGTTCCAACCAAAAGTGTTTTGTATGGTTTTGGCAAACTCATCAGCACCCTCTTTTCCGCTCTTGATATGCTCTTTGATGTAAGCAGGATTGAAGATGGTAGTCCGGCTCTCTATGCCCACCGCTTCTTTCAAATCTTGCATACGCATATTGTAATGGTTGCGCATATCACTAATGTAAGCATCCGGTTCTTTGCCTGTTGCCTTGGTGACGGCTATGTTGAGCCCGCCCATAAACTCATAAACATGGTCTAAACTTAATGCTCCCCATAAGTTACTTTGTCGCGGTTGAACTATGACATCTGTACGAGTAAGAGCAGCTTCGAAGGCATATTGTTTAAAATCCTCCCACTCTTTGTCATCACCATAGAAAGCTCCCATATTGTTAAGATAGGTATCCGCAATCTCTGAACGGTTTTCCCATTGGTCGCTACTCATTACCATCGACTGTATGTTGGTGCCATAACTGCCATTTACTCCGCCAAACACTCGTCGTGCAGCCATGCTTCGTGCTTCTTTTGGTGAAACACCTTTCTCTGTCAGCACTCGCTCGGTCTCCTTTACTCCCTCGCTTACCATGTTTTCATACTTATCATCATGAGCAGCGGCGGCCATTTCGACAGCCCTGTTGATTAAGAATAAACGTGATGCGGCTAAGTCTCGCAACTGTCCAGAGGTCTGTACAACTACATCTATGCGTGGACGTTCTAACTCTTTTGACGGAATAAGCTTGATGTCTGATATGCGTCCAAAGAAGTCACGAACGGGTTCTACCCCCAAAAGGTATAAAATCTGGGCAATAGATGCGCCTTGTGTTTCAATAAACTCACTACTCCAAAGCGTAAAGCTCACTTTTCTTGGAATGCTGTCATGGTGATGTTGCCGATACAGGGCAATGGTGTTTTCTGCCAGTTGTTTACCCTGTTCCCATGCAGCTTCGCTGGGAGTTGTTTCGGCATTAATGCTATACATGTTACGCCCTGTTGGCAATGTGTTGGGATTCGTCACAGGATCGCCACCCGGTGAGGGTGATGTATACCCACCATTCATTGCGTTAAGAATGCTTCTCAATTCCATTGTGGGGCTTTGTATCAGCAATTTGCGGTATTTCGACACGTTCATAATTGTTCGTTCGGCTTCTATGACAGCAAACGCGAAATCCTTTTCATGAGATGAGAACGAAGGCTTTTGCATTCTCATGCCACCCATTCCCATTCCTTTTGGCATATTTCCTTTCATGGAATTCATGTTCTTTTTCATGCCTTTAGCCATCGGTGACTTTTTACTCATGCCTTGCATCATAGCCATCATACTGGATGGCGCATTAAGTGCCTCGCAAAGATGATGTGCTTTTTGCAATTCGGCAGGAGAGATACCTAATACTTGGCACACCATTTTTGGATTGCCAAGAGAAGGGTTTGCAAGAAGTTTATCTACTAACTTCTGAGCAGGGTAAAGATAACGTTGTACGAAAAAAGAACGTTGTTTCATCATGACATCAGACGCTCTCCCCTTTTGCTTGTCTACTGCGAATTGCGCATATGCAATAGGATCGGCACACATAGCCATAACCGTAGAGTGCAAGCCTTGGGTATCATAAGGTACTCCCAACGTGTACAAATGCCCACCAATCTTTTCGGTTGCCAATTCTTCAATAAAGTTGTCTATCTGTTGCATCTGCTGTTCATTGTACGGCCGCTTAAGGTTCGCATCTAATTGCAAGTCGCGGTGAATGCCCATTTTCACAACCATCGCCTTCACTTGCAAGGCTGTTTCCGTTATACCAGGAAGTTTTTTAGCCACTTTAGTATGATACACATCCATTTTATCCAATAATGCCTTGTACATAGTGCGTACGTCATTCTTCATATAAGGCTGTGTAAGATAGGTTTGCAAGCAAGCATACGAACGGCGTTTGGCGATGACTCCCTCGCCAACATTGCCTACTGTGTATATATATATATGAGGAATTGATCCCACTAATCTATCGGACCAGTCCTCATTGCTCAAGGCAATTTGCTTTTTTGGCGTAAACTCCATGCTGCCATGTGTACCAAAATGCACTAACACATCAGCCTTAAAAGCATGTTGCATCCACAAATAAGACGCGATGAAAGCATGAGAGGGAGCCGCATCTGTTCCGTGTACAATCTTGAAGGAATTACCCTCCGTGCTAACAGCAAGTTGAGGCATGAGAACAATATTGCCCAATTGTATTCGTGGTATAGCCAATTCACCTTTGTCTGTCGCTAAGTAATTACCGGGAAATTCTCCATTCTTCTTTACTACTTCCTTATATTTCTCACCAACAATAGACGCCTTTACCCATTTATCATATTCCTCTTTATTTACCAGTGCAGGATGCCCTGTATGAATGAAATGAGCGATGGTGCCTTTGGCATATGTACCCAAAACCGCTCCTTGTTGTTGAATGAGTTTTTCAAGTCCCTCTGCAGATGACGGAAGGCCTTGCACGTTATACCCCTGTTGCTTCATGGTGGTGAGCAAATTGAACAATGAAGAGCAAACGTCCATACCACTTGCTGTTAAGGCATTTTGGCCAGGCCCCTTGTAATAATAAATGGCAACACGTTTTTTGCTGTTTGGTATATTTTTCAAGCGAATATAATGGTTTACCGTTTTCACAAAAGTGTTCAATCTGTCGGGTATCGCATCCACATAATCAAGACCGTCTTTTCCCTTATAATGAGCGAAAAGAGCAAACGGACGGATAGCTCCATCTATCTCTGGCATAGTTACGCTTTGCGATAAAAATCCCCCCATCATTCCCTGTTTGTCATTACGCCAATCCTTCTCTGGTTGGTTTACGTTGAGCGGAGCGAACAAGGGAATGTTCTTTTGCTGCAAGAAAGCTACCAAGTTATCACCAACTCGTCCATGTGCCATATTGATAACTGCACGCAGAGGAATGCTGTCAGCATGTCCCTCTTCTATAAATTTTCGAATGTCGTTAACAGGATAAACATTATTTCCTGTTTGTTCCAATCGTGCAATCAACGAGGTAGGTTCGCCCATCGGACCCATGACCACTATTGCCGGTGCGCCTTCGTGCCACAACCCTTGTTTTTTTAAATAAGCATTGTATTCTTTTACAGAGTTAAACTGCAAATCATCGGCAGCCTTATCCTCTGTTTTCGGACGATGATGCAACAGCCCAAGTATATGTTCTACCACAGGTTGTGGCGTTGGAGCCCTGAAGATTTTAGCATCAATGTATTTGCGTACATACAAGGCGAGATTACGATAGTTTTGTCGTCCACCGTTTCCCAGGTACAGCCGCAAGGTGTCAGCACTAACTTGGTCAATGGTCGTAAAATCGTTTTCGGGAGTTGTAATCATCGTACTTAGTATGGGAGCCCCCTTTTGGGCAGCCATCGTGATGAGCTTGCGCTGTTCACCAGTAAGTTTCAGCCCCATGGCTTGCACAAACACCATGTCGTACTTGTTGAGCTCGTCAAGATTTTCTGCACTTAAATTTTCTATCTTAATCATTCCATTGTCGTTGGCGCGACTAATTTGAGCAAGTTCAATGGCTTGATAATTTACAAATGCAATACGGGTACGTGAGAACCAATGATTCCAACCCCATGTTGCCAAAATGATGACTATTATTGTAATAGCGGCAATGATAATTTTCTTTTTCATTATGTTCTAATATGATTATAGCTTGAGCATATCTGCAATATTAATAGAAATCGTAGCAACATAAGTACGACCATTTTGTGGATATTGTAATCCTGAATCAACAGCTTTGTCCTTATAGTTCAGCAAATTATCAATCATGACACCGATAGTAATGCCATGGGGTAACTGCGAGCGCAAGTTGAGCGAACAGATAGTGCGTGCATCAAAATCTTCTCGCGTGAAACTCTCAACGACTTTACCTGTCTGCTCATCTTTATTACTTTTGTAAGTGTAGGTAGAGAGAGCCGACACCCAGTTGGTGTAGAGTGACAATGTTTCTGTCGTCTTTCCCCATTTCTTTGAATATACGGCACTTAACTTGGCGCTATGTGGACGCAGCCATGACAGGTTATATCCATTTTTCTTATTATAATCGGTAATATAGGTGTATGCTCCCGCAAGTTGCAGCCCCCAGACAAACTTGTAATTGGCCGTCGCCTCCACCCCAAACGTCCTAACGCTGTCGGCGTTTTCCCATCTCATGTCCATGTTTTTTTCTGGATGAACATACGCATAAGTTATCTTGTTGAGATAATTATTATAGTAAGACGACAGGGAAAGGTTCAACCCATTCTTATCATATTCGACAGATGCGGACAATTGGCTTCCCACTTCAGGTTTCAAGTTAGGATTGCCATACATTTGTATAAGTCCCCCCATGGTCCATTCCTGATACAATTCTTTTAAGTTTGGCGCACGATACCCTTGTGAATAGCCTGCGCGGGCAGTAAGAAACGCCCAAGGGCGATACATGACTGATAGTTTGGGTGTAAAGTGCAGCTTATATCTTGTAACCTTGTCGGCACGCATGCCCGCCACGATGTTCAGTTGCTGCCACGGTTTCCAGTCTTCCTGCAAACAGCAAGAAAATTGACTTGTGTGCATTTGTGCGGTGTCTGGCAGGAAATAATGTTTCAAGTCTTCGCGAACATAGTCAACACCTGCGCTTATGGTGTGTTTTCCTAACGTACCCGAATAATATAGTCTTCCCGTTGTGTTGATGTTGCGATACACATGTTCTTTCAGGTCTACCTTGTCAAACACGTTGGTCTTCTGATAGTCGTCACGTATCACGGTCAGCTCTATGTTCTGATTGCTGGATGGTATGTATGACAGTTTTCCGCTCAAAGTCAAATCCGTGTAAACCTGATGCAGTTTTTTGTATTCATTGCTCGGACGCCTGTTGTTATAGTATGAGCCCCGAAAATCTGCGCGTAGCTGGTCGTTGAACACATATGACAATTTTTGAGAGACATCCAATATGCTGTATCCGTGAATGGTAGACTGGTAAGCAGGCAGCGTATCACGTTTAACCACCCCCTTAGACAAACGTGTCTCACGCACCTTACCTATACTATCGGCAATGGTATACGACTCACGCTTGCGATACCCGAACGAGGTGAGTGCTGAAAAGTTCTTACGGTTGACACCTGCCGAAACCGAATACATCTCGCCGTTTCGCCCTGCATATCGGGTGGAAACGCGAGCGGTAACGGGACGGAAACCTTTGCGTGTAATGATGTTGATAACACCCCCGATGGCTCTGCTGTCGTATAAGGTAGCAGCAGCGCCGCGCACTATCTCTATCCGTTCAATGTCGTTTACGTTAAACCTGCCGTAATCTATGTTGTTGGCGCCACCCTCACCACTGATTCTCTCACCGTCGAGCAAAAAGAGTACCGCCTTTCCGCCCAGACCCTGGTAAGTGATTTCGGTAGCTTGTGACATGTCATTGTACGAGAATTGCAATCCCGGTAATGCCGTTTGCAGCAGTGTGGTAAGGTCTATGGCGTTTATCGTTTCTATTTCGCGCCGTGAGATAACTCGTGTCAGCACAGGCATGTCTTTTAATGGGCGGTCACTACGGGTGCCGGTTACAACCACTTCGTTCAGGTTGGTGCGCGAGGGGAACAGCGTAATGCTGGCGTCTTGACCGGGGCGTACGATGACATGTTTGGGCTGAAAGCCTACATACGAAGCAGTAATGTCATAATTACGATTTTCGTTGACCGTGATTTCAAACATGCCTTTGCTATTGGTTCCTTGCTTAATGGTAGTGCCAGAAACCGCAATGAGTGCTCCTGGCAGCGGTCTGTTGCATTCATCGGTTACCGTTCCACGAATGGTATAGCGAGAAGATGCAGCGTCGGCTTTGGCAGAGGTCGTTACAAATTGGAGTATTGCGAATAAGAAGAGCAAGAATATTTTGTTCATGAAAACAATGAAAAAATAGATGAGGGTTACCTACCTTTGATGGTTTGTTTGTTTCTCACCTTTTTAATATATAGTGATTGATATTACGGTGAAAGACGTATAGGTGACAACGCTTTTCCGAGGATGGACATTCGGTTTGATAGGTTGCTGCCTTGATAAAGCAAAAAAGCCACCTCTCATGCCCTTACCAACGGAATGAAAGGTGGTTATCTTCACAAGGGTTTAATTCTTTTTAACAAACTTGTAGTCGAATGACACTTGTTTCTTCTTTCCTGTCGCATCAGTAATGTCTGTGAACTTGATGGCTGCAAAACTTCCATCCTTGAATTTTACAATAAAGATGCGCCCTTTGTTTGCCATTTCATATTGCCCCATCCCCGCACGACGCATATACTTGTGCAGATTAGGATTAGAAAATCCCTTGCTGTATCCCATTGTCGGAGGCATCTGCATCATACCTGCCATATCTACCAAAATCCATACAGGCTTGTCTGGTGTCCATGTTCCACCCTTGGGAAGTTCAGTGATTTGGTCAAGAGAGGTGGTATCCTTACCTGCAATCATCACCTCACCGCCATTGGTCATGGGGTCATACAAGTGGAAAGCGATGTGCCACTTCTTTGGTTCGTTATTAGCACGCTCGGGTACCTCTTTGGTAATCTGATCCATTTCGCCCGTTTGCCGGTTCATCATGCCATACACCCATGTGCGATAATCTGTCTGGGTTTCAGTCTTGCCACTTTCCAAATCAATGTAAACCCACTTGTCGTAGTTGGTCATTTGTTTTTCTTGCAACAAAATATCGGCATGCTTGCAAATCACACTTTGTTCTTCTTTCTCTTTCTTTTGGGATAAATCCTCCGATTTGTCACACGATGTCCATGTAAAGACCATGGCTGTAAGGCCCAAAAACAGGGCAGTAGTCATTTTTTTCATTTTAATAATTGTTTGAATAATGAGTGTTATAAATTTGGTTGCAAAGGTACGAAGATGAAAAAAAATGCAAAATACCTATTTTTATGTATTTTGTTCAATTGTAGATAAGCTGACAAAATGATTTTTTAGAGAAGTAACTAGTTGTAGGTAGAAGAAAAATAAAGAGCCTTAAAATAAGGTGACAACATAACGGACATAGATTAATTATTATATAAGTTTCATGTTGAACAAGCTAACAACCTGATAAACAAACTAATACCTTAACAGACTTACATTTATACCTACAAATAGGTATGCCTGAGTAACGTCACAATTAGTAGGTATTGCTCATTATATTGATAAGACGTACTTTTGCAATACAAAAGGCGCCATAACTCAAATATGCGTACCGCATTTGGTTTGCGTACTATCATAGAAATTCATTTAAACTTTTACAAAATAACAATTAACATGAGAAAATTTTTACTACCTGCTCTTTTGGCAGTATTGTGTTTAGGCGTTAACGCCCAAAGTAAGAAAGCACCCAATTATTACAGAGCTATTCCAAAAGTTCACACGCATCGTCTTGCGCAATGGAGTACGTTCGGAGGTTCAGAAGTCTTTAAATATAAATATGATGACTATGGCTTTCTGACAGAAGTAGAATCTACCGAAGATGATAAACTAACAGAAGTCATCAAGTTCGCTTATGATTCGAATGGCTATTTGAAAGAAGAAACGCGCTATACCATCAAGCCAGATGGCGGACAGCGAATAGACCGACGTGACATTTACGATCGTGACAACAATGGATTTATCAAGACCTATCACAGATTTACATTAAAACCGAATAAAGAGGGGAACCTTGTGTTGATGGAAGACGTACGTTCTGCATACAAGTACGATGCACAGATGCGCGTGATTGAAACCAATGACGTGCAGTTTGACGAGAAAAATCTGAAACTGGAAGATTTCGCAGATCGCCATACCACCATCACTTATGATGACAAGGGACGTGAGCAAACCTTTAGTTTTATGATGAGCAACGGCAACAATGTATGGAAAGAAGTGTTTGAATACGATAAAAACATTGACGACCGCATGGTAGGTTTGAAATATATTCCAGGTGAAGAAGCGACGGATCGCACAACCATGGAGCTAAAGTATGAGTACGATGACAATGGAGACATCAAGAACACAGGAACAGCAGATTTCCCTTACACATTCAGCTATGGCGAAGAAGGCGACGAACAGTACGAGGCTGCACATACGTTCATTCCTTTGACGCAATCAGAAGGAGACCGCCTTTACTTAGGTCCGCGCAACTGTTTGTACTTCAACCATCTTCCGCTCAACAAGGCTTTTAAGCATGCTCCCATGAGCGAATCTACGGATGATACCGAATGTAGTTATGAAGAAAACACAGCAGTAGAGAAGAAAACGGATGGCATCGCAGAAATTACCCATGACCAAGCGAACATAAGCTTTAGCAATGGCTGCTTAATCATTGAGGGAGCAACAAACAATGGCACGGAGCAAGTTTGCGTGTACAGCGTAACAGGACAATTGGTGGCAACCCATGCGGTAAGAGGCAACAAGACTATCTTCCTAAACACGCTGCCTGCTGGCGAATATATAGCCAAAATAGGAAGAAAAGTTGTCAAATTTTCAAAATCTTAACACATCGCAACAGTATATGGCAGGGGAACTTACGGCAATGAAGCTGTACCCCCTTGCCGTACTTTATTTCCATACTTACGCAAGCAACGCTCATGTGCCTGCAAAAGAAATCAACAATGAAGAAAACTCTATTATTCGTTTTAATCGCCATTTCCACCTTGGCCAATGCCAATCCCATCGGAAAGCAAGAGGCCATGAAGCTGGCCATGCGATTTTTGAAGCAAAAACAATCAACGACAAGCACTCGTACAACATCTCAGCGCAACCAGTTGAAAATGGTCATGCAGTGTCCCAACGCTTATTATGTTTTCAACAACGGAAACGGGCAAGGCTTTGTCATCACATCGGCAGATGATCGGACCGACGCTGTCTTGGGATATGCCTATACGGGAAAGTTTGACGTAAACAACATTCCCGTGCAATTGAAAGACTTGCTCAGTTTGTATGAACACGAGATAAAAACAGCTGTCCGTCTGCGGTTAAAAAACCTAAAAACCACTTCCGGAACCCGTGCGGGACTAAGCGTGAAACGCTCCATTCGTCCGCTCATCGAAACACGTTGGAATCAAGGAGCACCCTATAATGACGCCTGCCCGATGGGAGCTTTTGAACGAACGGTAACAGGATGCGTCGCAACAGCCATGGCACAAGTGATGTATTATCATCAATGCCCGCGAGGAGAAACCCTCGACACGATACCCGGCTACAAGAGCCCGAAGATAGGAAAGGTTTTGGACACGCTGCCCAAAACGACATTCGACTGGAAAAACATGCTGCGAACGTATGACGAGAATGCCAATCGGGAGCAGAAAAACGCCGTGGCTAAATTGATGAAATATTGCGGTGTCTCCACGGAAATGGATTATGCCACCGCCAAGCAAGGGGGGTCGGGAACGGTAGCCGTTGAATTGCCATACGCACTGACACACTATTTTGGATACAGCAAGGCGGCACGCTATGCCGACCGTAGTGGATATACCTCAAAGACATGGAACAACATGATTTACGAGGAGTTGAAGGAAGGCCGCCCCGTACTGTATGGTGGCGTGACGCCAACAGGAGGTGGACACGAATTCGTTTGCGACGGATATGAGTCGGGCGATTACTTTCACATCAACTGGGGATGGAGCGGCTTGTCTGATGGATATTTCCGCTTGTCTATTCTCAATCCAGACCAGCAAGGAATAGGGTCGTTTGAGGGCGGATATTCATTGAGCCAGTGTGCCATTTTAGGCGTTAAGCCGAATGAAGGTGAAGAGCAGTTGGACGCCATGACGGTAATAGACCTACACTTGCGCGGCCTTAGCCAGATGTCGAGAAAAAGAATTGAGCAAGGTTTTAAAAACCTCAGTATGTCTTACGAGGTGTTCAATTACATGCTGTTGCCCTTTGAAGGTAAAATGGGCGTGGGCTTATATAAAGACGGTAAGTTGATGAAGGTGGTGCATGAGAGCGATGTTATCTCGTACGAGCCAATCACCCCTAAAAGAACTTTCTATAAGGCAATCTTGAAAAACTTTGGCGCAGGACTGAAAGGTGACTATCAGTTGTTGCCTATGTGCAAGGACAAAAGGTCAAACACCTGGCAACTTTGCCCTGGTGCGGAGAAGTCGGTATGCAACTTACATATTACAGAAACCCAGCTGAATGCTTCCATCATCAATCCTCAAACCATAGACTTGAAATTGGTTTCCATTGATATGCCAAAAATCATCAAGACGGGCAGGACTTATACGGCCATGGCGAAAATAAAGAATGTCGGTCCCGACTTTACAGGCTCGTTAAGTTTTGTTTTCGGCAACAAACGCTCGGTATTGGGCTTATCCATAGCACCTGGCGCAACGATAGAAGTACCTTTGAGCTTTCAACCCGACGTAGCGAAGCCGAAAACGCAATATCGCATTAACGTATGGGACAGCATGCAAGATCGTGACATCGATTTCGTAGGCAAAGGAGAAGTGGACGTCGCTGAAGGAAAGAACATACCAGACGCCAAATTAACGGCATCGGTATTCTGCACAAACGGCAGTAGCAAAAAGGCGGATGAACTGTACGGCACCCACATGGAAGGACGGTTTGAGGTTAAAAATACGGCAACAGATGATTACGACCGTGATTTGCTCATCGCGATAGTTGGAGAGAAACAAGACGTACAGATGAAACAGCTAAATGCCATCATTCCCGCAGGAAAGACTATCACGCTACCGTTTGCTTTCGACAACTTGATTCCTGGAACAAGATATATCGTAACATTACTGGGATACGAAGGTATCTATCAAAAAGGTAAGGCTATATGCAATGGAGCCATTACATGTAAAGCTGCCGTGATGAAGTACCTGTCAGATGGAACGTCAATGGCTCTTGAGCCAGAAGGGAGTATCGACTTGACGGATGCCATAGCGGTAGACATGCACGACTTGAATGTGAAGCAAGATACAAAGTTGAAGCCAAGCAACAATCCCAACTGTCTATATTATCTGCACGAAGCAAGCACCGTACCCGAGACTTTGAAAGGAAAAAATGTTATCTTGGGCGATGAAGCACCGAAGATAACCTTACAAACCAACCAGCCCATAAAGATGTTGCGCAATTTTACCGCAAGAGAAATTACATGCCAGCGTCCTTTGGTTGCCAATGGTAAGGATGCAGGAAGCGCATGGACTACCGTCTCCTTACCTTTTGTTCCCGATGCCATCAAGATAAACAACCAACCAGCCGAGTCGCATGTTTATAATTTCATTCATGAGCAGGAGAACAAACTTTATTTTAACACGACTCAGCATATAGAGGCTTTTTGCCCTTATCTTCTGGAAATAAAACACATTCATGACACAACAGCAGACATGATTCTGACCATCCATGGCAAGGATGTAGAAGTCAATCAGCAAGTCAAGAGTGTTCTCGGCTCTGACAATTATAACTTTGTTGGAACGATTGAACAACATCAGCCAGTCTCGGCTTATCTCTATAATGCAGAAACAAATTGCTTTGAGCTGTCTCAAGCACCAACCGTTGAGTGTTTCTCTGCTTTTGTGGAGCCTAATCATACCAATAACGAAAACGCCGTGAAGTCGCTGGCTGTTGTATTGGATGACGTAGAGTTGGGCATCCCTACCCATACAACGACAAATGCTCACCAGTATGTCATCTATAACCTTCAAGGGGTTAAAGTTGGAGAGGGTAAAGAGGACATCGCTCGTTTGCCTAAAGGCGTGTATGTTGTCAATGGAAAGAAGGTGATTAAATGATATAGGTAACTCTATGTAACACATAAGGGTTCGCCCTTCATCATCAAAACCTATCATCCCATACCTTTTGAATGGGATGATGATATGCAAACGCTCTGTTAATTTTAACCAACTGTATTAAAATTTTGTCAGAAACAGTGCATGCTGTTGTAGTCTGATAAGAAGTTGGGAATAAGTTTCAAGTTTGCCGAGCAGTTGTTGAGAAGTGACTACAGAATGATAAGTATTGAGGACTTTCACGACTTCGTTGTATAGCATGCCTATCTTATGAGTCATGGTGACGATTTCGGAGAGTTTCTCCAAGTAAGGCTCTTTTGCAGGGTCTTGGGTGATGATCTTAAAGGCTTCACCAAGAAGCCTTGCTCGGACAAAATCACTTTTAGTTTTTGCTCCCGACTTGCGGTAGAATCTGATAAGTTTCTGCTGGTCTTCGAAATTAGGTATCCTGATGTGCCATCTGTCCCATCGTGGGCAGGTGGCACATCTGCCGTCTGGCTTCTTTTGTTTTTGCTTCTTCACTGCTTTCTAATCACGACTTTGGAGTGATTTAATCCCCTTTCGGGGCAAGGGTCTTTGTGGTACAAATAGCAATTTGTGGTACAAAGACACACCTTGCTGATGTAGAAAATGGGATTATAAGCCCATGCCGTGTTACTGCATTCACTGAATACAGTAACTCAGCGTAGGCTTGCATTCGAGGAATGCAGTACTTCAGAGTTTCCGCCATCTTTCCACATCATCTTTGTATTGGTCGAGATGTTCTCGAAGCACCTGCTCCACATAGCCTGAAACGCTTGCTCCCTGCTCACCGATTTTCCTCACCACGAAGTCCAACTTTCGTTGAGTTTCCTCTGATACATACACGGCTTTGCGGTGGCTGTTGCGAAAGGGCTGGAGATATTTCCCCTGAAACTCGGATAATTGCTTCCTTTCCCTTGTTTTTCCCATTCGTTGATGATTCTCTTCGGTAGAAGTAGCCCTTTCCGTTGGTGACAACTCTGTTTCTTGATAGGACGGTTGAGAATAGTCCTTGTGACTCTCCTTGTCATTTTGTTCCTCAACTTTAACAGGCTCAAATCTTTTCTTTTCCTCTTCATAATCTACGGGCTGGTCAAAATCGGGCAACTCTTCGGGCTTGCGGAGTTTAACGCCATAATTGCCCATATCTCGAAGGGCTTGTTCCAGACGTTGTTTCCTTTGTTCATCTATTCTTGCCATAATTTCTTGGGTATTGCGTTATAATGTCTTTCAAGCATTGTTTGTATGTCGCTCTGTTTGTAAAGTATCTTCCCTCCGATTTTGTAGAAAGGAAGCGTTCCTAAGTTTCTGTACTCTTGGAGCGTGCGTGTACTGAACCGTAATTGGCTACAAACCTCCTCGCCAGTGAGGTAAACCTCTCCGCCCAGCATCGGACGGGCGGTAGCGCAATACCGCTCCAATTTCTTCAATATTCCTTCCATCAGTTGTGAAAACAACTGCATCTGAGGGTCTTCCTGCGTAATGATTTCATTCTCTTCCATAGTTCATTCATTGTTTGAGTTCATTCATTGTTTGCGTTCAGTAACTCTGCGATGTCGCTCTCCTTATAATAGCATTTATGCCCAATGATGGAGAAGGGTATTTTACCCGTGTC